>JBAUGH010000578.1:0-18139 GCA_049679565.1 Acidobacteriaceae bacterium | reverse complement strand
CTGACGTCGGCAGCGCCGAGCGGCGGAACGGCGGTTTCTCTCGCCAGCAACAACAGCGCGTTGACCCTTCCGGCATCAGTAACGGTAGCGTCAGGATCGACCAGCGCTGCCTTCACGGCGACCGCTGCAGCGGTCACAACCGCTCAGACAGCGACGTTAACCGCGACTGCCGGGAGCGCAGCGAAAACGTTTGCGATTACGCTCAACCCGGCGTCCGCGCTGAGTGCGGTCTCCTGCAACAGCAGTTCGGAGACGGGAGCGGCCAGCGACGCCTGCACCGTCACGCTGACGTCGGCAGCGCCGAGCGGCGGAACGGCGGTTTCTCTCGCCAGCAACAACAGCGCGTTGACCCTTCCGGCGTCAGTAACGGTAGCGTCAGGATTGACCAGCGCTGCCTTCACGGCGACCGCTGCAGCGGTCACCACAGCGCAGACGGCAACGTTGACCGCGACTGCGGGGAGCGTAGCGAAAACCTTTGCGCTTCAGCTCAAAGCCTATGTGGCCACTCTCTCGGTGAGCAGCAGCAGCATCGCCTTCGGGAACGTTGCTCTCAACACTCCTGCCACGCAGTCGGTAACGATCACTTCGAGCGGAACCGCTCCTGTGACCGTCAGCAGCGGCGCGCTGTCGGGAACTGGTTTTTCCATGTCGGGGATTTCTTTCCCGGTAACGCTGCAGGCTGGAAACGCCACAACCATGGCGGTGACCTTCGATCCGACGGTGGCCGGGGCGGCAAGCGGGACGGTTACGATCGGCAGCAACTGCTCGATGGGCGCGATGGCGATCGGCCTGACCGGAACCGGGACGGCGGCTTCCTATTCTGTGAGCCTGAGCTGGGGTGCGCCCGCAAGCTCGGCCGATCCTGTGGCTGGCTACAGTGTCTATCGTTCGACCAGCGGGGGAGCGTATCAGCTGCTGACCGGGTCGCCCAACGTTTCCACCGCATATACCGACAATTCGGTCCAGGCCGGATTGACTTACAGCTACGAGGTAATGAGCGTGGATGCGCAGGGAAACCAGAGCACGCCATCGAACGTTTATACCGCGGTCATCCCCTGAGGCCGAACCGGCTCGCGATGGCATTCAACCAGGCAGGGAAGAGAGACGCTCAGCGGAGTTCCATCCGCTGAGCGTCTCTCGTATCGCAGGCCCACGCTTTCACCTGTTTTCCCGATCTGCCCCGGGTAGGCTCACCACAGGAACGGCGGAGACTCGAGGTTGAAGTTGAAGGTAGTCACTCCGGTGCCGGCGGGCGTGATGTTCGAGTTGTCCAGTCCGACGATCGCATACTGGCTGTCCTGTTGCGCGGTTGCGTCCAGGTCCACGTTGGCCAGGTAAAGCTGCAGAGGATTGGCGGCGTTGTACCCCTGGAATTCCGAGTAGGCGCCCGACTGCGAATTGATGGCGCGCACCCCATCCACCACGATGTTCTGGTAGACCGGAACGCCGGCGGTTCCCGAACAGCTGCCGTAGTAAGTGTTGAAGATCAGCAGGTGCTTCACCCCATTCAGCAGGGTGTTCTTATAGGTGACCTGATTCACCGGGCCGCCGCAGTCGTAGTCGGATTTGATGTTGATGCCGTTGTTATCCGTCGAGACATTGCCCCACTGATCCGTGCCATTCACCTCGTTGTCTTCCCACAGCACGTTGCTCACCTCGTACATGGTCTGGCTCCCGATCGACATGCCGTGGGTCCCGTAGAAGCGATTGCCGAGGATGGTGATGTTCGAAGCCGCTGCCGAATTGGTCTTGATCGCCACGCCATCGTCGCCGTCCTCGATCGAGGACGCGAAGACCGTGGCGTCGCTCAGGCTGTCGAGGTCGATCCCATCGGTGTTCTTCGTGTTGGCCGGTGTCGCGATCGTAATGCCAAATATGTTCACGCCGGTGCCGTCCTCGATGTAGAGATGCATCTTCGCGGAGTGCTCCAGGGTCACCAGGGCGGCGGTGAAGTTCTGAATGTTTTTCACGTTGATCAGCCGCGGTGTGCCGGAAATCAGGTCGCCGCGTCCGTCAATCGCCCCAGGGCCCCAGATCGCGGCATTCGTGCCGGTCACGCTGATGAACTGGCTGGTGCCATAGTTATTTCCGAACAGCGTCACGCCGTAGCCCACCACCAGCGCTTCGCCGTTCATGGTCAGCGCTCCGGCAAAGAACGCGTTGTTGGCGCCCGACGGCAGCAGCACAACGCTCTTGCCAGTGTTGGCGCAGTTGGTGAGGGCGGTCTGCAAACGCGTGGTGTCGTCGGTTGCCGGCGGCGTGGCCCGCTGGGCTGTCGTGAACTGGGCCTGCAGAACAGTGCAGACCAGCGGATAGTGCGGCGGAAGGAGCGGGCGCGGATCACCGGTGGCCAGCACCTGAGCCAGTACGGTAGACGTGAACAGGGCGCCGGCAATTCCTGCCCTGAGGAGGGTCGATGGCCGGATTGCGTGCATGGTTCTGCCTCCAACGGGTCGGTCACCTGCTTGCAGTCGTTCTGTGGTGGTCCGACCACTACGGCGCGCCAGTATATAGAACAAGCATGACAAGCGGCAAATCGGGCAACTTTCCTGCTCTTAATCCAGGCATGGACAGACCTCTCCCCACCCCCAGGGACTCTCGCGCCGATGGCGCGATTTGGCGGAAGCCCAAATTTTGTCTGCTGGGTAACCCACTACAGTAACCGTTAGTCTAAGGAAGCACCGTTACTGTTGGCATCACGCTCACGGAACGATTGAACCGAGTTTCCTGGAATCTCCCGCCCTGCAGTATTCCCCCTGCCTCCGATCGCACGCCCTGGCGCAAATGGGACTGTTCCATCGATGTCCTGTCGCTCCCCCCTCCCCCGGTCTCTGACTCTTAAACGAAAGGTTGTGTCTGCGCGCTCGATCCCTTGCCCATCGGCAGGTTGTTGACCTGAACTGAAGCCCATTTTCCTTCGCGACGGAAACCACGCCGCAGCACGAGCGCGCGCGCGGACGGGCGACGTGTGCGCAGGCGCCCCACGGTGCCGAGATGTCCTTTGTTTCCCCCTTCTTCGCCGGACGGCCGACGCCTTCCGGCAGCGTTGCGCTCCGCAACTCCGGCTCAAAACCTGGTCGTCCCCCTGGGACATTCTCATTGCGGCGAAATCTGTCTCTGGCGTTGAGCCTGGCCTGCATGTCGTGTGCCGCCCATGCCCGGAATTCTGGTGGGCACGGCTCCGGGCATGGGGGTGGCGCAACGGTGAGCGCACTCTCGTGCAGCAGCGGATCGCTGAGCGCGGCGGGCAGCGATACCTGCACGGTAGCCCTGTCGGCCGCGGCAGGTTCGGGCGGATTGCCGGTGACGCTGAGCAGCAACAGCAGCCTGGTGCGGGTGCCGTCCTCGGTGACGGTCGGGCGCGGCAGCACCAGCGCCGGGTTTACCGCCAGGATATCGGCCTTCTCCGGCACGCAGACGGTCCTGCTGACCGCGACGGCGGGCGGCGCTTCGACGACCTTTGCGATCCAGCTGAGCGCCAGCGCCGGCACGGCCGCCCTTAGCCTGCAGTCCACGAGTGTCGCGTTTGGGGATGTCGCGGTGAACACGGCCGCGACCCAGTCCGTCGTCCTGACCTCGTCGGGCACCGCGCCGCTGACGATCAGCGGTGCGTCGGTGACGGGAACCGGCTTCAGCGGACCGGGCATGAGCTTGCCGGTCACCCTGAATCCCAGCCAGTCGGCCACCCTGCAGCTGCAGTTCGACCCATCTGCGGCAGGGTCGGCGACCGGATCGGTGACCCTCTCGAGCAATGCCTCCAACGCAGCGAGGGTGACCATTGCCCTGAGCGGAACCGGCACTTCGAGCTCCTATCATGTGGCGCTTGCCTGGAACGCCCCGGGCAGCTCGCCGGATCCGGTGGCCGGCTATAACGTCTATCGGGCTGCGTCCGGCAGCTCCTCGTATCAGCTCATGAACCCCGCGGTGGATGCGCAGACCGCGTATACCGACAGCGCCGTCCAGAGCGGATCGAGCTACACCTATTACGTCGAGAGCGTGGATGCCGGCGGAGTCACCAGCGCTCCGTCCAACGTCATTTCCGTCAGCGTCCCGTGATTCGGGCGCCTGAACGGGCTGCCTGATGCGGGTCAGCCGTCGCTGCGGAAGCGGATGATGCGCCGCCGGTCCCGCTTCGACGGCCGTCCTGCCGGGGCGGGCATTAAGTGCATCCCGGCTTTGCGCTCCTCGGCGTAGAGCCGGCGCGCTTCGCGGCTGGCCTCGGTCTCCCGGTAGAGAGCCTGCGCCACCGCGGCCGGCCCGCGAGCCTCGCTCAATCCAAGAACCTCCACTTCGAACTTCCCGCCTTCCGTTTGAATGGAGAGCCGGTCCCCTGCGCGCATCTCGCGCGCCGATCGCGCGGTCTGCTGATTCGCCTCCACCCGTCCCAGCTCGCAGGCTTTCGCGGCCAGGGTCCGCGTCCGGAAGAAGCGCGCCGCCCACAGCCACTTGTCGAGACGAACGCCGGTCATGCAATCAGCCTAATGCAGGACAAATCGGAGAGCGAAGAACCGGTTTGCCAGAGGAAACAGACCGCGCGGCTTACTCCGAGATCCTCACCGTGACAAGGGCAGGGGACACAAGTTTCCGGGGGAGGAATCAAGCCGGATAACTACCAGATGTTGTGGTTGGCGATCCTGAAACACCCAAGGCGTGAGGTTTTCGCGATCCCGTCCTGCGCCACCCCTGGTCGCGCCCGTAAATCTTTTTCCCTGCAGGGATTTTCCACTAGGCAGGGAGCACCTGACCGGTTACGATCAAGGGGTCCAAAGTGGTCGAAAGTGGAGTATTAGGGACCAAGCTCAGCTACCCGCTCTTCCTGAGCACTTTGAGACAGAGTCGCAATGCAGGCCATTCCTCAGTCACAGGGCCATAACAATAGCACCGAATGAGGGCCATGGCGATGGATTTCAGCACCCCGGGTTCCGGCCTGATTACGGGATCGGCAAGAAGAAAGACAACGGTTAGGACGAAATGTTTCGTGGCCATCATGAAGCGCGCGTGGACGAAAAGGGGCGGCTCAAGCTGCCCGCGGAGTTCAAGCGCCAGATTGATGAGCAGTACGGATCGCAGTTCTACATCACCAGCCGGGACGGCAAGGTGGCTGAGATTTACCCCATGCCGGAGTGGGAGAAGTTCGAGGCGAAGCTGGCGGCTATCCCCACCTTTGACCCGCACAAGAAGAAGCTGCTCAAGTGGCTCAACTACTTCGGGCAGACGGCAGAGATGGACGGGCAGGGGCGGGTGCTGTTGCCGCAGAATCTGCGGGAGAAGGCAAGTTTGATCGCGGATGTGATCGTGGCGGCCAATGAGGACCACCTCGAAGTCACCAACCGCGAGACCTACGAGCAGGAAATGTCCCCGCTGACCGAGGACGACGAGATTGCGCTGTCGAAGTACCTGTAAGCGATGAAGACCCCCCAGGGGGAGCACATGTCGGACAACCCGAAACATGTGCCGGTTCTTTTACAAATTGCGATCCGAATGCTGAATGTGCGCCGCGGCGGCGTCTATATGGACGCCACTCTGGGCCTGGCCGGTCACGCGAGCGAAATCGCGCGGCAGCTTGGTCCCCAGGGCACGCTGATCGGCTTCGACCGGGATCCGCAGGCGATGGAGCTGGCGCAGCAGAATCTGGCTGCGCTGGCCGCGGAACTCGGGCCGGAGATGCCGAAAGTGGTGCTCCACGACGTCGAGTACTCGCAGATGGCCGACCTTCTTGCGGGGATCAAACTCGACGGACTGCTGGCCGACTTTGGAGTCAGCTCGCTGCAGTTCGACGAAGCGCACCGAGGATTCAGTTTTCAGGCGGACGCGGCTCTGGATATGCGGATGAATCCGCGCACCGGGCCAACCGCCGCACAAGTGGTAAATCAGTCAGGCGAAAAAGAGCTCGCCAATCTGATTTACGAATTCGGAGAGGAAAGGAGGTCGCGGAGAATCGCCAGAGCCATTGTCCGGTAGCGGCCGGTGACGACGACGGCGCAGTTAGCCCGAATTGTTGCAGGCGCGGCCGGAACAATGAAAGGGGAGCGCATTCATCCCGCCACCCGAACCTTTCAGGCTCTCCGAATTGTGGTGAACGCCGAGCTGAGCGAGATCGAAGCGCTGCTCCGCCTTGCGCCCCAGGTTCTGAAGCCGGGAGGAAGGCTGGTGGCGATCAGCTTCCACTCCCTCGAAGACCGGCGAGTGAAAGATGCGCTGCGCGAGGGAGCGCGGCAGGGAATTTACGAAGTGCTGACACGGAAGCCCATGACAGCGGAGGAAGCAGAAACGGATCGCAACCCGCGCGCGCGCAGCGCCAAGCTGCGAGCGGCGGAAAGAAAGGGTTAGGTCATAGGGGGTAGGGCGCGGTCTTCATCGGTGGTGAAGTTCTCCGCTGCGCCTTACGCCCTATGCTCTGACTCGCAGAGGAAAAAGATCGGGCCGGGGCCGTCCCACCGCACCAAATGGCGAAAGTAAGCAGTTCGGACGACCTCCACGCAAGACCTCCTTCCAGAATCAGCGGCCCTGGCCCGGTCGTTGGAAGGATGGGAAACGAAGTTCAGGCGGGCAGAGTTCAGCAGGCGGGTTGAGCAGGCGGGATCGAAGGGCAGAGCTGGGGGAGAAGAACCATGGCGACACAGGTGATCGCAGCACCCGTAATGGGCGGACTGGGGCGGAGCATGGAGTGGGTGGCGGACCACAACGCGCTGTTGCTGGCGGCGCAGAGGCGCAATCGCCGCGGTCCCACGCCCGAGGCTTTGTTTGCCAAACGCATCGACAATTCCCGGCTGGTCAAAACCAACGATCCGGCCCGCGCCCGCGAAATGCGCAGCTTCGCGTGCGCCATGGCTTTCCTGCTCTCTCTGGTGCTCCTGTATGGATGGCAGCACCTGAGCACGATCGAGTGCGGCTACCGGATTGCCTCGGAGAAGCAGCAGCTGCAGCAGCTCGAAGAGCAGAACCGCGAGCTGCAACTGACCCATGCGCAGCTGGCCGATCCGTCCCGCATCGACACGCTCTCGCGGAATCTGGGCCTGATCGCTCCGCACCCCGGTCAGGTGGTCCTGCCCAACGCGGCCATCGACTCCGGTACCGCTGCCCCGGTCATGGCCGAGTCGCATCCCGCCGTCCCGGCGGTTCACTAAGCCCTACCCCCGCAGGGAGGAGACAGCTCCGGTGGCGAGTCCAGTTCGATTCTCCTCTCAACCCACACCCCACCACGATCCCCCTCGTGGTGGGGTTTCTTCCAAGCCGCTGAAGGCCCCGTATCTGGTCACTCCCATGCGCCGGTTCCGCATCCTTTGGGTGCTGGGCATTATTCTCGGCTGGGCCATCGTGATCATCGGCCGGCTGGTGTGGCTGCAGGGAGTCCGCCATTCCGAATGGGCGGAGCGGGCGGCGCGCCAGCAGGAGCGCACCTTTACCGTCGCTCCCCGGCGCGGCATTCTTTACGACCGCGACCTGCACGAGCTGGCCATGACGGTGGTGGCTGACTCGGTCTACGCGGTCCCCTCGGAGATTGGATCCGATGCCAACAGGCAGCAGTGGGCCGAAGCTCTGGCCCCCATCGTCCATACCAACCCCCAGGATCGTTTCACCACCGAGAAGCGCATCCTGGCGCGTCTGCGCGACTCGCGCAACTTTGCCTGGGTGGCCCGCAAAGAGCCGCCGGCCGTCATTGCCCGGGTGAAGGCGCTCAACCTCAAAGGCATTTACTTTCAGAAAGAATTCAAGCGCTTCTATCCCGACCAGGATCTCGCGGCGCAGGTGCTCGGCTATGTCGGCATGGACGACGACGGCCTGGCTGGCGTTGAAGAGGACTTCGAGCATCAGCTCCACGGCACGCCCGGCCGCATGCTCACCGCTATCGATGCGCGCCGCCACGTGCTCGACAGCCAGGAACGCGATCCCCTCCCCGGACAGAACCTGGTTCTCTCCATCGACGCCAACATCCAGTTCATGGCGGAGAAGGCGCTCGAGGCCAACATGGAGCGCACCGGCGCGGCCAATGGAACGGTCGTTGTCCAGGATCCGCATACCGGCCAGATTCTCGCCCTTGCCATCCGGCCCACCTTCGACCCCAACGATTTTCGCCACACCGATCCGGAGCTCCTGCGCGATCGCGCGGTGAGCGACGTCTATGAGCCTGGCTCGACCTTCAAGCTGGTCGCGTATTCGGCTGCACTGAACGAAAAGGTCATCACTCCCGACTCGATGATTCCCACGCTCGGCGGGGTAATCAATGTAGCTGGCCGTCTCGTCCACGATGACCGCGATGCCATCATCTACGAGAATCATCACGGGAATGTGCTGAGCGCGAAGGAAGCGTTATGGGAGTCGAGCGACGTCGCAGCCATCGAACTCGCCCAGCGCATGGGTCCCGATCGCTTCTACCAATACATTCGCGCCTACGGCTTCGGTCAGCGCACCGGCATCGAGCTGCCCGGCGAGACCCGCGGCCTGCTGAAGCCGCCGCAGCGCTGGCAGCCGACCACCATCGGATCGATCCCCATCGGCCAGGAAATCGCGGTCACGCCCATCCAGCTGGTCACCATGGTCTCCACCATCGCCAACGGCGGCGTCTATCTGCCGCCGCACATTGTGCTGGAGACGACCACCGAAACCAAAGGGGACGCCGCCACTCATGTCCCCGGGACGCCGGCGCTGAAAGCGATCGCGTTTCATCCCGCGGACGAGCTGCCCACCAACCTCCCTCCTGGCTCCCATCGTGTCGTCTCCGAAATGACCGCCGCTCAGATGCGCCTCATGATGGAAGGCGTCGTCCTCTATGGCACCGGCATTCCCGCTCAGCTCGACGGCTACAGCGCCGGCGGAAAGACCGGAACCGCGCAGAAGATCGATCCCCGAACCCACACCTATTCCAAAACAAAATATGTGGCGTCGGTTGTCGGCTTCGCGCCCGTGAACACTCCTGCCATCACCATCGCCATCGTGATGGATTCGCCGTCGAAGGGTTCGCACTACGGCACCGCTGTCAGCGCGCCGCTCTTTCACGACCTGGCGCAGCAGATTCTCGAATACCTTGGCGTCCCCCACGATCAGGACCTGAAGCCCCAGAAACTGATGGCGAAGAACACCCCGCCCGTGACTGAGCCGCCCCCGCAGGAGAACGCGGAAGATTTGCAGTCGCTGTTTGCCGAGGTCAACCACCTGCCGCCCGACGATCCCCTCCGCCAGCCGGAGAATCAGCAGGTCGCGGAGGACACCGGCGCCGCGGACCCGGAGGGATCTGCTGCGGGAGCGGAGCCGCAGAGCCCCGCTCGGCCCGTGGCAGAGCCCATCCCGCCGCCCGCCCGGCAGATCGCAGCCAGAAACGGAACCGTCTCGGTCCCCAACCATCAGATTGCCGTGCCGTCGTTTGCGGGCAAGTCGCTGCGCGAAGTGGTGATGGAAGCAGGCGCCGAAGGCCTTGGCCTGCGGGTTGTGGGTACCGGGATCGCGCGCGCCCAGGCTCCCGCTGCCGGAACCAAGGTTCCGGCGGGCACAGAAATCGTCGAGCAGTTCTCGCAATAAGCCGGCCGCAGAGGCCGAGCGTTCGCACGCTCTCTCCCCGAAGCCCGCTTACAATCACCCTTAGCATGCGACTCGAAGATGTGCTGAGCGGCGCCGAAATCGTGCGGCGCAGAGTTCCGAACCGGGCACCCAACCCGGAGATTCGCTCCGTCGAGTACGACTCGCGGCGCGTCTCCCCAGGCTCGCTCTTTCTTGCCATGCTGGGCGGCGCCACCGACGGCAATCGCTACATAGGCACAGCCATCGAGCAGGGAAGCACCGCCATCGTCACCGATTCACCCGCAGCCTTCGCCGACACCGCCCGCAGCTATCCCGAAACAGCCGTCGCCGAGATCGCGACCGGCAACGGACGCCGTGCCATGGCCGCAATTGCCGCGAACTTCTTCCATCACCCGGAAAAACAGCTTGCCCTCAGCGGCGTCACCGGAACCAACGGCAAGACCACCACCGCCTTCCTGCTGGACGCGATGCTGAACGTGGTCGGCCGCAAAACCGTCCTCGTTGGAACGATCGAGAATCATGTCGCCGGAGCGGTCCGTCCCGCGCCCCACACCACGCCCGAATCACGCGACCTGCTGGCGCTCTTCCGCGAAGGCGCCGATGCCGGCGCTACGGAAGCTGTCATGGAAGTGTCTTCCCACGCACTCGCCCAGGGCCGCGTTCACGGCTTCCCCTACGACGTGGCGATCTACACCAACCTCACCCAGGACCACCTCGACTACCACGGCACCATGGCAAACTACTTCGCCGCCAAGCGCGCGTTGTTCGATGGGAGCCTCGGCGCGCCCCCGCGCATTGCAGTCATCAATAGAGAGGATCCCTATGGTGCGGAGTTGGCGACCGTCGCCCGCGAATCCGGCGCGCAGATCTTCTCCTACGGTCTCGGCGACGGCGAGTTCCGCGCTGAAGAGCCGCAAATGACCGCATCGGGCATGACCTTTCGCCTCGTCACTCCTGCCGGAGCCACAACCCTCCGCACAAAGCTCACCGGCCGCGTCAACCTCTACAACCTGCTCGCCGCCTCCGGAGCGGCCTTCGCCCGCGGCCTGACCCTCGATCAGATTGCCGCCGGTGCCGCCGCGCTCGCCTGCGTGCCCGGCCGTTTCCAGACCGTCGATGCCGGCCAGCGCTTCACCGTCGTCGTGGACTACGCGCACACCGACGATGCCCTCCGCAATCTGACGAAACTCGCCCGCGAGTTCGTCGCGGGCCCGCGGCCAGGTCGCGTCGTTACCCTCTTCGGCTGCGGCGGCGATCGCGACCGCGCCAAGCGCCCGAAGATGGGCCGCGCCGCAGGGGAGGGAAGCGACCTTGTGGTTCTCACCTCCGACAATCCCCGCAGCGAAGATCCTGAAGCCATCATGGCCGATGCGCTGCCGGGGCTGGTAGCTACGGGCACGAAATACCTCGCCGAGCCGGATCGCGCGCGCGCCATTCGCCTCGCCCTCGAAGCCGCTCACCCCGGCGACATCGTCCTCATCGCCGGCAAAGGCCACGAGAAGGAGCAAGTCCTGCGCGACCGCACCATCCCCTTCGACGACGCCGAGGTGGCAACGGCCATTCTCCGCGAGATAGCGAGTCCCCGCGCATGAAGCTGACGCTGGAGCAGATCGCCCGCTGGTCGGCCGCGGAAATTCAGCCGAAGACGGAGGCAGATTCCGTCTGCGCCACCGGCTACTCCATCGATTCCCGCACCCTCCAGCCAGGCGAGCTCTTCATCGCGATTCACGGCGAGCGCTTCGACGGCCACGACTTTGTTTCATCTGCGTTCGACCGCGACGCCGCTGCAGCCCTCGTTGCGCGCGAACGTCTCACCGCCCTCCCTGACGCCGCAAAGAAAGGTCCGCTGCTGGTCACCGACGATCCACTGGCAGCCCTGCAGCGGCTTGCCTCAGCGGTTCGCCGCCACTGGGGCAAGCGCGTCATCGGCATCACCGGTTCGGCAGGGAAGACGACGACCAAGGACGCCGTAGCCGCCGTGCTGGCCGCCCGCTTCAGGGTTCTCAAGTCGCAGGGCAATCTCAACAACCACTACGGTCTGCCCCTGCAGTTGCTCCGCCTCCAGCCTGAGCACGAAGTCGCCGTCATCGAAATGGGCATGTCCGCCGCCGGAGAGATTGCCGCGCTCTGCCGCATCGCGGTGCCGGACTGGGGCGTGGTGACCAACGTCGGTAACGCCCACGCGGAGAATTTCTCCGATGGCATCGCCGGCATTGCCCGCGCCAAGTATGAGCTGATCGCAGCTCTGCCCGCGCATGGAGCCGCGTTCCTGAACTGCGACGATCCTTATGTAGGCCAGTTCGGCCGGGATTTTCGAGGCAAGGTCGTCTATTTCGGCCGCGGTCCCTGCGCCGATCCGCGAGCCGTACAGGTGGAATCTCTGGGAACGAACGGGATGCGAGCCGAGGTCCGCGGCGGCAGTGAAAGCTGCGAGTTGAGGCTGCACCTGCTCGGCGAGCACAACGTCGCCAATGCGCTGGCGGCGATTGCCGTCGGCATGGAGGCCGGTATTGCCCTGAACGCCTGCTGCGCCACGCTCGCCGAACTCGAGCCGGGCGACAAACGCGGCCAGGTTTTGGTCATCCGCGGCGCGACGGTGATCAACGACTCCTATAACTCCAATCCCGCGGCGCTCAAGTCCATGATTGTGGCCCTCCGGCAAATGCCCGCCGAGCGGCGCATCCTTGTCGCCGGCGAAATGCTGGAGCTGGGCCCCGAAGCCGTGGCGCTCCACGCCGCGTGCGGTAAAGCCGCCGCCCAGGCCGGCATCGACCTGGTCGTCGGCGTCCGCGGCCTCGCCCGCCACATCGTCGAAGCTGCCCACGAAGCTGGAGCCGAAGCGTTGTTTCTCGAAACGCCCGAAGCCGCAGGAGCATGGCTGCGGGAGCATCTCCGCCCCGGCGATGCCGTCCTGCTCAAGGCCTCCCGCGGCGTTCGCCTGGAGCGCGCCCTCGAAGCCCTCGCACCCGCGCAAAAAGACAACGGCCCCTCGCAACCGCGCGGTTTAAGATAGGCGGGAATCTCCCAGAATCACCGGAGGAAGTTTGCTTTACTGGCTGCTCTATCAGAAGCTCTTTCCCTACTTCAGACCCTTCCGCATCTTCCGGTATCTGACGTTCCGCACCGCCTTTGCTTCGCTTACTGCGCTGCTCATCACCCTCATCATCGGGCCCTTTGTCATCGAAAAGCTGCGCGAGTTTCAGATCGGCCAGTACATCCGCGAAGAAGGCCCCCGGGCGCACCAGAAGAAGGCCGGCACGCCCACCATGGGCGGCGTTCTCATCTGCATCGCCATCCTGCTGCCCACGCTGCTGTGGGCGGACCTCTCCAACCCCTTCATCTGGGTGGTGATGTTCTCGGCGGCGGCGTTCGGCGCCATTGGCTTTGCCGACGACTACATCAAGGTTGTCAATCGCCGCAACCTCGGCCTCACCGCCCGCGCCAAGCTGCTCTACCAGTTCCTGGCAGCCGGCGTCATCGCGACCGTCCTCGTACTGATGGACCTCGAAGGCAGTTACTCCACCCGCCTCATGGTCCCCTTCATCAAGTTCTTCCGCCCCCGCCTGGCCATCCCCGGACTCACCCACATCCCGCACCTCGGCGTCTTCGCGTTTCTGCCCTTCATCGTTTTCGTCATGCTCCTGATCGTGGGAACCAGCAACGCCGTCAATCTCACCGACGGGCTCGACGGCCTGGCCATCGGCTGCACCATCATTGCCGCCGGGGCCCTCACCGTTCTCACCTATGTCAGCGGCCACGTCACCTTCGCCGACTACCTCGAGCTGCAGCGCATGCCCCTGGTCAGCGAGGTCACCGTCTTTAGCGGGGCCATGACCGGGGCCAGCATCGGCTTCCTCTGGTACAACGCCCATCCCGCCGAAATCTTCATGGGCGACGTCGGCTCGCTTGCCCTCGGCGGAGCCCTCGCCACCATCGCCGTCGTCATCAAGCAGGAACTCCTGCTGCCCTTCATCGGTGGCGTCTTTTACATCGAAATGATGTCCGTCATCCTTCAGGTTGGCAGCTACAAACTGCGCGGCGGCAAGCGCATCTTCCGCATGGCCCCGCTGCATCATCACTTCGAGCTGATGGGCTGGTCGGAGTCCAAAGTCATCGCCCGCTTCTGGATTCTCGCCCTGGTGTTTGCACTCTTTGCACTCACAACCCTGAAGCTGCGATAAAGGGAAGAGCCGCCGTGAAACAATGGCGTTGCCGGCTCGCGAGTGGTCATGGAAATTAAGGGCAAAAAGGTTCTGGTCGTGGGTCTCGGCAGGTCCGGGCTGGCCGCGGCGCTGTTTCTGCGCCGCCAGGGCGCTCAGGTCACCGTCTCCGACGTGCGCAGCGCCGACGCGCTGGCCAGGGAAATCCCGGCGCTCATCGAAGAAGGCATCGCCGTCGAAGCCGGCGGCCATGGCCTGCTCACCTTCCGCCGTCAGGATCTGATCGTCGTCAGCCCCGGCGTCCCCCTGGACACGCCCGAGCTGGTCCAGGTGCAGAAATTCGGCCTGCCCATCATCGGCGAGCTGGAGCTGGCCACCCACTACCTGCGCGGCCACATCCTCGGCATCACAGGATCGAACGGCAAGACCACCACCACCACCCTCTGCGGCGAGATTCTCAAGGCCGGCGGCCTCCCGGTTCAGGTGGGCGGCAACATCGGCGTCCCCGTCATCTCCATGGTGGAAAGCTCCACCGACGAGGGATGGTCCGTGCTCGAGCTCTCCAGCTTCCAGCTGGAGACCGCCTTTGAATTCCATCCCCAAATCGCGGTCATCCTCAATATCACGCCCGATCACCTCGACCGCCACGGCACCTTCGAGAATTACGCCGCCGCCAAGGAGCGTATTTTCGCGAAGCAAACGGCGGAAGACGCCCTGGTTCTGAATGCCGACGACGAGGTCGCGTCCCGCTCTGCCGCTCGCGCTGCCTCCCGGCTCTTCTGGTTCAGCCGCACGCGGATCGTCCGCCAGGGAGCTTTCGTTCACGATGGCATCATCACCTGGCGGGCCTCTGAGCAGGCCCAGCCGGAGCCGATCATGAACGTGGCGGAGATTCCCCTCCGCGGTGCGCATAATGTCGAGAACGTTCTGGCCGCGGTGTGCGCCGCCCGCCTTGCCGGCGTCGACGCAGTCACCCTGCGCCAGGCCGTCATGGATTTCCATGCGGTCGAGCATCGCCTCGAGTTCGTCGCCAACATCAACGGAGTGGACTTCTACAACGACTCCAAAGCCACCAACGTCGACGCCTCCATGAAGGCCATCGCCGCCTTCCCCGGCGGCATTCACCTCATTCTCGGCGGTAAAGACAAGAATTCCGACTACCGTCAGATGCGACCTCTGCTGCAGGAGCGGGTCAGGGTGGTTTACACCATCGGCGCGGCGGCGGAGAAGATCCACACGCACATCGAAGGCTCCGTCCCCATCGTCAGCGCTGGCACCCTCGAAGAGGCGATCGCGCGCGCCGGGGCCAGGGCTGAGCCCGGCGAAATCGTGCTGCTGGCGCCGGCCTGCTCCAGCTTCGATCAGTTCGAGAATTACGAGCATCGGGGAAGAGTTTTTAAGGAAACCGTGCTGGCGCGCCGCAGTCTCGGCGCGCTCACGGCTCCTTAGGCGACGTTATGGCGAAACGAGTCGGTGTCGACAAATGGCTGTATGGCGCCACGCTCATCCTGGTGGTCATCGGGCTGGCCATGGTCTTCAGCGCCTCGGCGGTCATGGCCCGCGAAAACTTCGGCACTCCCTACTACTTTGTCTTTCGCCAGGCGCTGTGGGCCGCCTTCGGACTGCTGGCCATGACCCTCCTGATGAAGGTGGATTATCAGAAATACAATCGCCCCACCGTCGTCTTCCCGGTGGTCGGTGTCACCATCATTTTCCTGCTGGTCGCGTTTCTCATGCGCGACTCGCACAACACCCATCGCTGGATTCGCTTCGGCCCCGCCTCCTTCCAGCCCTCGGAGATCGCCAAGCCCGCGCTCGTCCTCTTCCTCGCCTGGTTCCTGCAGAACCGCATGCATGCCATGGAAGACCTGCGCGGCACCATCCTCCCCGCAGCTCTGCCCAGCCTCATCTTTATCGCGCTCATCCTGAAAGAGCCCGACCTCGGCACCGCGCTGGTTTGCGCCGGCGTCACCGCTCTCATGCTGTGGCTCGCCGGCATGAACCTGAAGTATCTCGGCTACGCAGCCCTGGGCGCCGCTCCGGTGCTCTACTGGATGCTCTTCCGCGTCCCCTGGCGCCGCGACCGCCTGCTCGCCTTCATCAATCCCGAATCCGACCCCCTCGGCAAAGGCTTCCACATCATCCAGTCGCTCATCGCCGTCGGATCGGGCGGCATCCGCGGCGTTGGCTACATGGACGGCCGGCAGAAGCTCTTCTATCTCCCCGAGCCGCACACCGACTATATCTTCGCCAACGTTGGCGAGGAGCTGGGGCTCATCGGCGCCCTCATCGTCGTCGGCCTCTTTATCTTCATCGGCTGGCGCGGTCTGCGCGCCGCCATTCTCTCCAAGGATCCCTTCGCCCGCTTCCTCGCCTTCGGCATCACCGCCACCATCCTCATCCAGGCATTCTTCAACATCAGCGTGGTGCTGGCTCTCGTGCCCACCAAGGGCATCACCCTGCCCTTCGTCTCCTACGGGGGAACCTCGCTCTTCATCATGCTGGTGCTGGTCGGCGTCCTGCTGAACATCACTCGGGAAGTAGACTGAGCCAGCGCGGATCGTGACCCGCCATGTCCCACAGCGAACAGATCGTCGACCAGTTCACCCGCCAGGCAACGCAGTTCGCCCGGTCGCCGGCCGTGCGCAGCCAGGATATTCTCGACAGAATCCTGCGCCTCGCCCAGTGCGAACCCGATGACACGGCCCTCGACGTCGCCAGCGGACCCGGCGCGCTGGCTTGCGAGTTGGCCCAGCACACGCGCCACGCCACCGGCATCGACCTCACGCCCGCCATGCTCGAGCAGGCCCGCAAAACCCAGCACGAGCGCGGCGTCGCCAATGTTTCCTGGGATCACGGCGATGTCACCGCTCTGCCCTATGCCGATGCCGCCTTCGACATCGTCACCTGCCGCTTCGCATTCCACCATTTCCCCGAACCGCTCCCGGTTCTCCGCGAAATGAAGCGTGTCTGCCGTCCCGGCGGCCGCATCGTCATCGCCGACAGCGCTCCGTCCGCGGCCCAGGCCGATGCCTTCAATGCCATGGAGCGCCTGCGCGACCCCTCTCACGCCCGCGCTCTGTCCGAACAGGACTGGCTCCGTCTCTTCGCCGCCGCCGGCCTGCCGATGCCGCACATCGAACGCACCCGTCTCGTCATGGACCTCGACGAATTCCTCGCTCGCTCCTACCCACGCGAGGGCGACGAGATGCGCATTCGCGCGCTTTTCGAAGCCGCTCTGCTCGACGACACTCTCGACGTGGCTCCCCACCGCGAGCAGGACGCCCTCCGCTTCTCCATCCCCGTCGCGATTCTGTCTCTTCAGATCCCCTATGGCGCCTGATCCGCTCCGCGTGCTCATTGCCGGCGGCGGCACCGGCGGCCACATCTATCCCGCCCTCGCCATCGGTCAGGAGTTAAAAGACAGCCGCGGCGCCGAACTCCTCTTCGTCGGCACCGCCCGCGGCCTCGAATCTCAGCTGATCCCCAAAGCCGGCTACCGTCTGAAGCTGATCCGCGCGGGTCAGCTCAACCAGGTTTCGCTCGCCACTCGCCTCAAGACCATCATCGCTCTGCCCACCGGATTGCTGCAGTGCTTCGGCCTGCTGCGCGCCTTCCGCCCAGGCGTCGTCATCGGCGTCGGCGGCTACGCCTCCGGCCCCATGATGATCGCGGCCATTCTGCGCCGCATCCCCACCCTCGCCTTCGAGCCGAATGCCATCCCCGGCATGGCCAACCGCCTCGTCGGCCGCTGGGTCAACGCAGCCGCCGTGAACTTCGAGCCCGCGCTGAAGTTTTTTCGCGGCGCACAGATCACCGGCATCCCCGTCCGCGCCGACTTTTTCCGGCTCGCGCCCCGTCCCGCCGGATCCCCGCCGCATCTGCTGGTCTTTGGAGGCAGCCAGGGAGCCCGTGCCCTCAACGCCGCCATGCCCCCCATCATCCCCCCGCTGCTGGAGCAGGTGCCTGGCCTTACCGTTCTCCACCAGGCCGGCGCTCGCCATGCCGAATCCACGCTCGCTGCTTACCAGGCCAGCGGAGCGCCCTCCGATCGCTGGCAGGTCGCGCCCTTTCTCGACGACATGCCCCGCCGCTTCGAAGCTGCCGACCTGGTCCTTTCGCGCAGCGGCGCCTCCACCGTTGCCGAGCTGTGCGCCGCCGGCAAACCCGCTCTGCTGGTGCCGTTCCCCCAGGCCGCCGATGACCACCAGCGCGGCAATGCCGAGGTCATGGCGCGCGCCGGAGCCGCTGAAATCCTGCCCGAGGCCGAGCTGAGTCCAGCCGGTCTGAGCACAGACCGCCTCCTCATTGCCCTCCGCACCCTGCTCGCCGACCCTGACCGCCTGCGCCGGATGGCCGAAAACGCCCGAACCCTCGCGCACCCCGATGCCGCTCAAAGAATCGCCGCCATGGCTGCGGATCTCGCCCGGCGTCTCTGAACCGCGCCCCGGAGCCCGTTCCTC
>JBAUGH010000577.1:0-4021 GCA_049679565.1 Acidobacteriaceae bacterium | reverse complement strand
ACATGGGCGTAGACGGATTCGGCATGGGCCTCATGCTCGAAGCCGGCATGATCGCCTCCCACACCGGCTCCTACGTCGGCGAAAACAAGCTCCTCGAAGAAAAAGTGATCAAGGGCGAACTCGATCTCCGCCTCACCCCCCAGGGCACCTTAGCCGAACGCATCCGCGCCGGCGGCGCCGGCATCCCTGCCTTCTACACCCCCGCCGGAGCCGGCACCCTGGTCGCCGAAGGCAAAGAGACCCGCGACTTCGACGGCAAAACTTATCTGATGGAGCGCTGGCTCCGCGCCGACTACGCCCTCATCAAGGCCTGGAAGGGCGACCGCGCCGGCAACCTCATCTACCGCAAGACCGCCCGCAATTTCAATCCCATGATGGCCACCGCCGCACGCAGCACCATTGCCGAAGTCGAAGAACTGGTCCCCACCGGCGCCCTCGACCCCGACCTCATCGTCACTCCCGGCGTCTACGTGAAACGCATCCTCCAGGGGTCCGGCTACGAAAAGCGCATCGAGAAGCGCACCGTCCGCCTGGCGTAACCGCCCTTTGTGTCCCCAACCAGCGCCCTGTACCCTGAAGACCCATGCCTGAGCGCATCTCCATCGCCTTCGCTCTTGCCCTGGCGCTCGCCCTCCCTACAGCGCTCTCCCGCGCGCAAACCGCTCCCCCGCCGGCAAACGTGCCTCTCGCCTTTGACGTCGTCTCCGTCAAGCCGGCCCAGCCCGAACCCGGCGTTGCATCCAGCTGGCGCGCCGCGAGCGACGGCTTCAGCGCCACCACCACGGTGGAGAATTTCGTCCAGAGCGCTTACAACTTCGTCCTCGACGACCAGATCCTCAACCTCCCCGGCTGGGCAAAGTCCGAGCGTTTCGAAATCGCCGCCCAAATGGATCCCGACACCTCTGCCGCCTTCAACAAGCTTCCCCGCGACCAGCGGGACCGCCAGTGGGACCGCATGATGCAAAGCATCCTCACCGACAGATTCCGCATGCAGGCGCACAGCGAGACGCGCCGCATGCCTGTCTACGCCCTGATGGTCGCCAAAAACGGGCCCAGGCTCAAACCGGCTGCTGCCGGCTCGGCTGACTGGTCTGCAGGCCCCGGCCGTATCGCCGGCCATCTCGTGGATATGTCCCTCCTCTCCACCCTGCTCTCCGGCAGCCTCGGCCGCATCGTCGTCGATCGGACCGGCCTCACCGGCCATTACGACCTGACCCTCACCTGGACTCCCGACGATCAGCAGGCGCTCCCCGACAGCGGTCCCTCCCTCATCACCGCTCTCGAAGAGCAGCTCGGCCTTCGCCTCCAGGCCACCCGCGCCCCCGCCCCCGTCCTCGTCATCGACCACATCGAGAAGCCTTCCGCCAACTAATCCCCCCTCCCGGTACGCCCGAACCCGCAAGGTAGACTGAAGTCCTGCATGAGCGCAAAGATCCTCGCATTGCTGGTTAGCCTGGTCGCGGCCGGCGGCTATGGCGCCGTCATCCTGCTGATGGCTCTCCAGTCCGCGTGCATTCCCATTCCCTCCGAAGTCATCATGCCGCTGGCTGGCTACGCGCTCGCGCATACCCAGATGCAGCTGGTCCTGCTGGCCACCGTGGCCTCGCTGGCCTCCAACCTCGGGTCCATCCCCGCTTACTGGGTCGGCGCGAAGGGCGGACGCCCCATGGTCGAACGCTACGGAAGCTGGCTCCTGCTGAGCCGCCGCGACCTCGACCGCGTCGACCACTTCTTCGCCCGCTATGGCTCGATCGCGGTGCTCATCGGCCGCATGTTGCCCATCGTTCGCACCTTCATCGCCTTCCCCGCCGGCGTTGCGAAGATGAATCAGGTGCGCTTCCACATCTACACCTTCATCGGCTCCTGGCCGTGGTGCTATGTGCTGGCGTATATCGGCATGAGGCTGGGCGCGTCGTTTGCCACCGACCCCCGCTTTAAGGCCCTCTTCCAGCGCTTCCATCTCGGCGTCGAAGTCCTTCTGCTCGCCGGCGTCGCCTGGTTCCTCTGGACCCACTGGCGCAACCGCATCCGCGCCACCGAAGCCTGACCTGGAAGCCCTGTGCACTGAGTTCTGTGCACCTGCGCACTCCGGTAATTTGCACTACGCCGCCATACGCGAGAAACTACCTGTTTGGACTCAGGCACCAACTCCCCCCGAGAAGACCGTAACGAAAGGGTTTCCACCACCATGGCAGCAGCAGGCACGGGTTCGCAGAATCAGCCTTCGCAAAATCAGCCTTCGCAGAAGAGTCAGCCTTCGAAGATTCAGCCCGCAAAGGGCAAGCTCGGCGTCATGACCGTCGGCATGGGCGCCGTCGCCACCACTCTGATCGCCGGCGTCGAGGCCGTCCGCAAGGGGCTCGCCAAGCCCATCGGCTCCCTCACCCAGATGGGCACCATCCGCCTCGGCAAGCGCACCGACAACCGCACGCCCCTGGTGAAGGACTTCGTCCCCCTCGCCAACCTCGACGACGTCGTCTTTACCGGCTGGGACATCTTCCCCGAGGACATGTTCGAGGCCGCCAGCCACGCCGCCGTCCTCGACCGCGACCACCTCGCCAGCATCAAGCCCTTCCTCCAGGCCATCAAGCCCATGCCCGCCGTCTTCGACCAGTACTACGTCAAGCGCCTCCACGGCACCAACGTCAAAGAGGGCAAGAACAAGTGCGACCTGGCGCAGCAGCTCCGCTCCGACATCCAGCGCTTCAAGTCCCAGGTCGATCGCGTCGTCGTCCTCTGGTGCGGCTCCACCGAAATCTTCATGGAGCCCGCCCCCTGCCATCAGTCCCTTGCCGCCTTTGAGAAGGCGCTGACCGACAACGACCCGGCCATCGCCCCCTCGCAGATCTACGCCTACGCCGCGCTCAAAGAAGGCGTGCCCTTCGCCAACGGCGCCCCCAACCTCACCGTCGACCTGCCCTGCATGATCGAGCTCTCCCGCCAGAACGGCGCGCCCATCTGCGGCAAGGACTTCAAAACCGGCCAGACCCTGCTCAAAACCGTGCTCGCCCCCGCCTTCAAAGCCCGCATGCTCGGCGTCGCCGGATGGTACTCCACCAACATCCTCGGCAACCGCGATGGCGAAGTCCTCGACGATCCCGAATCCTTCAAGACCAAGGAAGAATCCAAGCTCGGCGTGCTCGACTACATCCTCCAGCCGGAGCTCTACCCCGACCTCTACGGCAACATCTACCACAAGGTGCGGATCAACTATTACCCGCCCCGCGGCGATAACAAAGAGGGCTGGGACAACATCGACATCTTCGGCTGGCTCGGCTACCCCATGCAGATCAAGGTGGACTTCCTCTGCCGCGACTCGATCCTCGCCGCGCCCATCGCCCTCGACCTGGTCCTGTTCTTAGACCTCGCCCAGCGTACGCCCGAACTAAGACACATCGGCATCCAGGAGTGGCTCAGCTTCTTCTTCAAGAGCCCGCAATCGGCACCGGGACTTTATCCGGAGCACGACCTGTTTATCCAGTCGATGAAGCTGAAAAACACCCTCCGCCACATCATGGGCGAAGATTTGATCACCCATTTAGGCCTCGAATACTACGATTAGGTTGTCACCCTGAGCGAAGCATTCGAATTTGTTGCGCCCGCTGTTGGGCGCAACAATCAATTCAACCACCCGAATCAAAAAAACAAATGTCACCCTGAGCGAAGCGCCGCCGCCAGCGCTTCCTGCGAGGAATTGGCCCACCCGGCGCGCAGTCGAATCGCCTGGCGAGCCGAATGGCGCCCCCGGGCAGCCCGCAGCGGGACGGGGACGAGCCGGCCACGGCCCGGCTGCGCGGGTCCAATCGGCCTCGCCGGGGAAAAAAAATCTGGTATCCGGCATGTTGTTGCATCGGCGAGGCCGTTGGGTAATCCCTTGTGGGTATTACCTGGTGTCGGCGCCAGGGGGTTGGTCGCGGGTAACGGGTGGCTGGCCGCATCCTTTTTGAAAATCATCCCCCTCATCCCCCCGCATGTGATGAAAAGAAAGGATCCGGCATGGTTTGATCCCCCTTTCCTCCGC
>JBAUGH010000576.1:0-2122 GCA_049679565.1 Acidobacteriaceae bacterium | reverse complement strand
GCTCTACCTGACGAAGATGACGAAGTCCGCCCGCACCAACCGCATCTTCCTCGACTATCTGCGCAACGAGCGCGGCGCAACCGCCGTGGCCGCCTGGTCGCCGCGAGCCCGCGCCGGAGTCCGCGTGGCCGTTCCGCTGACCTGGGCGGAGCTCGACCGCACCGACCCGAAGTCATTCTCGGTTGCCAATTTCAGCGACTGGAAGGCGCGCCTGAAGCGCGATCCCTGGCTCACCATGGATTCCCTGAAACAGCAGCTCACCCAGCGCGCCATGAAAGCGGTGGCCGGCCTGGTCAAACCCGGAGCGTCATAGCCGCCGCAGGGCCATCCTGGCCGCGTGGTAGCCGCACATGCCGTGCACACCGCCGCCCGGAGGCGTCGACGCGGAGCAGAGATACAGATTGCGCGTCCCCGTGTAGTAGCTGCCCAGCGCCGGCCTGAAGAGGAACTGCCGCAGCGACAGCTCGCCGCCCCTCACATCGCCGCCAATCAGGTTGGCGTCCATCTTTTCGAGCGCCGCCGGCGAAGCAACATGCCGCGCCAGTACGCAGTCTTTGAATCCCGGCGCAAACCGCTCCAGCTGCGCCTCGATCCGGCTGGTCATGTCCGCCGGGCAGCCGTTCGGCACATGGCAGTACACCCACGCTGTGTGCTTGCCCGCCGGCGCCCGCGTGGAATCGAAAAGCGAAGGCTGTGCCACCAGCGTGAAAGGCTGCTCGGCGATATCGTTGTGGCGCACGGCGTACTCGGAGCGCGCGATCTCCTCCATCGTCCCGCCCAGATGCACGGTGATCGAGCGATGGCATTCGCGCGCCCGCCACGGAATCGGCGACGACAGCGCGTAGTCGATCTTGAAGGCGCCGGCGCCATAGCGAAAACCTTCCATCGCCCTGCGATACGTCTTCTGCAGGCGATCGCCGGCCAGCGCCAGCAGCTGACGCGGCGTGATGTCGCACAGGATCGGCCCGTCAGCATCAAGTTCGTCGCGGCTGAATTCGTCAAGTCGCGCGACACGGCGGCCGGTATGGAGCGTGCCGCCCAGATCGCGGAGATGCGCGACCATCGCGTCGGGAATCGCCTGGGCTCCGCCGCGCGGCACCGGCCATCCCACCACATGCGCGGCTGCCCCCAGAACCATCCCGACGGCCGGGCTCAGCGGCTCGTCGAGACTCAGAAAAGAGTGCGCCGCCAGTCCGGCAAAGAGCGCCCGCGCCCGCTCGGTCCTGAACATCCCGCGCGCCAACCCGACCGCCGACTGCATGGAGCGGCGCCCAAACTGCGCCATCAGCCACGGCCGCCGCGGAATCCGCGTCACCGGACCGAGCGCGTCAATGGCAAAGTCGCTCCAGTGCTCTGCCAGCGGACCCACCAGCTCGCGCCAGGCAGGACCATCCTCGCCCAGCACCTTTTCCTGGTCCGCGAGGCTGTGTTCCAGCGTGACTGCCGACCCATCGTCGAGCGGATGAGCCAGCGGCGCGATCCCGTGAATCCACTGCAGACCGTGCTCTCCCAGCGGCAGCGTGAAGAAGAACGGCGAGCCCGCCGCCATGGGATAAACCGCGGATCCGAAATCGTGGCGGAAGCCGGGCAGCGTCAGTTCCATGGTGCGCGCCGCGCCGCCAGCCTGCGGCTCGGCTTCGTACACATCCACGGCGAGCCCGGCCCGCGCCAGCACGATCGCCGCCGCCAGCCCATTGGTTCCCGCTCCGATGACGCACGCTCCGGGCATCAGTGCCTCTCCCCGCAAGCGCCCGGCGGCATCACGCCCGCTCCGAGTGCCGCCGCGCACGCCGTTCCTGCATCCTCAGTTGCACGTAGTAGAGCAGATACGCAACCACAGCAAAATTGATGACGAACAGGCTGATGCGGATCCAGGTCAGGTGGCGCAGCATCTGGAACAGCTCGACCGGCAGGAATGAGGCGGTCAGAATCAGGGTGACAAACTCCGCCCAGACCTGCTCCATCACCAGACCGGTGCCCTCGATGATGTCCAGTCCGGCAATCACAAAAATGGCCGCGCTGATCTGCTTCAGCCGCCTTGGATCGATGAGCGCCACCTTGTCCAGGAAGAGGTTCACCAGATGGCCTTCAGGATTGAACCGCATCGCCAGGATGAAGTGCT
>JBAUGH010000575.1:0-2232 GCA_049679565.1 Acidobacteriaceae bacterium | reverse complement strand
GTATATCGCCACCGGGCTGATCACCAATATCACCTCGAATACGACGAACGATTTTCACTACAGTTTCCTGCGCAACTACTGGCTGTGGACGGACAACAACGCGCCGCCGCAGATCTCCGGGCTGGGCGGAGCGCTCGAACCGGGCGGTGAGAGCGCGGTTGACGTGCTGGCTCCGTACAACGTGAACACGCAGTCCATCCGCACCCGCTTCTGGGATGGCGACGATCACTTCCTCAGCGACAACGTCTCGGTGCTGAAGGGAAATCACCTGCTGCAGTTCGGCGGGCAATACCAGCACGACTACGATTACCACCAGCGCAGCGACAACGGCGGCGGCATCAACTTCACGACCACGTATCAGCTGGGCGACTCGTCCGGGGGCGGTCTGGTGAACTTCTCCGATATGGGTGGCGGCTATCCGACCGCAACCCCGCAGGAGGGTCGGGTGGCGGCGGAGGTGCTGGGCATTGTGACCGACTCGCAGGTGGCCTACACCCGCAGCGGCAGCAATCTCGCGCTCAATCCGCCGCTGACGCATGCCTTCGACCAGTCCACCATCCCCTTCTATAACGCGTATTTCAGCGACACCTGGCATATGAAGCCGAGCCTGACGCTGACCTACGGCCTGGGGTACACGGTGGAAATGCCGCCCACGGAAGCCGCCGGGAAGCAGACGGTCGTGGTGGATTCTGCGGACGAGCCCATCAACACCAACGATTACTTTAAACAGCGGCAAACCGCGGCCCAGCAGGGGCAGATCTACAATCCGGAGCTCGGCTTTGCCCTGGTGGCGAACGTCGGCAGCGGCGCGAAGTATCCCTACGATCCGTTCTACGGATCCTTCAGTCCGCGTGTGGGCCTGGCCTGGAATCCCAGCTTCTCCAAAGGGACGGTGGTGCGGGGCGGGTACGGGCGTCTCTACGGGCGTCTGAACGGGGTGGATCTGGTGCTGGTTCCGCTGCTGGGGGTCGGTCTGATCCAGGCCGTGCAATGCCGCCAGGCCTTGTCGAACGGGAACTGCGGTCCGACGGTTCCGACGGCGGCCAGTGCCTTCCGGGTGGGGGTGGATGGCAATACCGCTCCGCTGCCCGCGGCCTCAGCAACGTTGCCGCAGCCGGCGTATACCGGCTTCAACACCATCGCCGGATCGGCCAGCGAAGCGATGGATCCGCATTTCCGCCCCGACGTTATCGATTCCTTCGATCTGACGGTCCAGCGGCAGATCGGGCAGAAGTCGCTGGTCGAAGTGGGCTACATCGGGCGTTTCGACCACAACGAATTTCAGCCTTACAACCTGAATGCCGTGCCGTACATGCTGTCGGTTGGCGGCCAGCAGTTCCAGACGGCCTATGCGAACCTGGAGAAGACCCTGGGATGCGCGACCTCAGCGGGCGCCTGCGGTGTTGGGGTGCCGGCGAAGAAGACGGGAAGTGCCGCGAATCCCGCCTACACGGCCTACATCAACTCGGTGGCCACGCAGCCCTTCTTTGAAACGGCCCTTGCCGGAAGCAGCTACTGCACCGGCACCGTCTCCAACGGTTCCGGAACGCCGTACGCCAGCTGCACGGCGGCGGTGCTGGACAACGAACTCAGCCACCTGACCAAGCAGCAGGTCTGGAACCTGTGGTCGGATCTGGACAACGGCGGCTTCAACACGAACGTGGTGCCGCGGTCGATGGAGAACACCCCGATTGCCGGATCCTCGTTCGGCGCTTCCGGACAGATGTCCAGCGGCATCGCGGAGAACGCGAGCACGGGGTACGGAAACTATAACGCGGTGTTCTTCACCTACAGCCTGCGCGACTGGCATGGCCTGACGATGCAGAACAACTTCACCTACAGCAAGGCGCTGGGCACAGGAGCCGAGGCTCAGGCGACCAGCGAATACACCGCCGACAATCCTTACAACCTGGGGACGATGTATGGGGAGCAGGACTTCGACCGCCGCATCATTTACAACATGTATCTGGTGGCGCAGGAGCCCTGGTTCAAGAGCCAGAGCGGTTTTCTGGGCCGGGCGGCGGGCGGCTGGGAATTCGCTCCCATCTTTACCGCGGGGTCCGGATCGCCGATCAGCTGCAGCACGGTGAGCGGCGCGCAGTCGTTCGGTGAGGCGGACGATGTGGATTACGCGGCCATCGAGCAGTGCGTCTTCAACACGCCCTACGCCGGCGGCCACTCCGCGCACTTCGGGGTGACGGGTGGAACCGACGCATACAACAACTCCATCGG
>JBAUGH010000574.1:0-8700 GCA_049679565.1 Acidobacteriaceae bacterium | reverse complement strand
CCCCGATGTTGGAGACGATCATGCCCAGATCCTTTGGCCGCACCGTCTGGCGGATGATCTGCTCGACCCGGGCGATGTAATCGTTGCTCACCTCCAGCCGCGTCCCGCTCGGCATATGCACGTCGATGACAAACTGGCCGGGATCGGTCCGCGGGAAATACGCCTTGCCCAGGAAGGGGTAGCTGATGCCCAGCAGCACGACCACGCCCACCAGAATGGCGGCGGTTGTAAAGCCGGGCCGCAGCAGAGTCCGCCGCACCAGCCTCTCGTACTCGTTCACCATTTTCTGGAAGTAGAAGTTGAACTTCTCCACGATCGGCTGGAATCCGAAGCGCCGCCTGCGCGGCTCCCCAGCCTCCCGCGGCGCGCCATCCTCCTCGTGGCCGTGGGGATGGATGAACATCGCGCAGAACAGCGGGATCACCGTCATCGCGAATGCGTAGGACGCGAACATCGACAGCACCACCCCCAGCGCCAGCGGGGTAAAGAGATATTTGCTGACGCCGGCCAGCGAAGCCACCGGCAAAAACACAATCGAAGTCGTTACCGTGGCCGCCAGCACCGCCAGCGAGACTTCCGTCCCGCCTTTTTCCGCGGCGATCCGCGGAGGCTCGCCCAGTTCCATGTAGCGGAAGATGTTTTCCAGCACCACCACGCCGTTGTCGATCAGCCGGGAGAAAGCCAGGGCCAGGCCGCCGAGGATCATGGTGTTGATCGAGCCGCCGGTCAGGTTCGTCAGCAGTAAACACGCCAGCGCCGACAACGGCACCGACAGCATCACCGCGATCGTCGCCCGCGGGCTGCCCAGGAACAGCAGGATCATCAGCCCCGTGAGAACCAGCCCGATCAAGCCCTCTTTGCCCACATTGCGCAGCGCCTGCTTCACAAACAGCGACTGATCGAACACCACCGCCGTCTTCAGCTGCGGGGGAATATCGACCAGGTGTTTGATCGCCTCCTTCATCCCGTTCACGATGGTGATGGTGTTGCTGTTGCCCCCCTGCTTGAAGACCGGCACGTACACCGACCGCTGCCCGTTGATGCGCACGATGTTGTACTGCAGCGCGCCCGCATCTTCGGCGTGACCGATATCCGCCACCAGCACTGACCCGTTCCCCACCGACTTCAGCGGCATCTCGTTCATCGACTGCGCGCTGGGAAACTGGCTGTTGGCGTAAATATTGAAGTCCTTGTTGCCGATCCGCACATCGCCCGCCGGCAGGATCAGGTTGGAGCTGTTCACCGCCTGCACCACGTCGTTCAGGCTCAGGTTGCGCGCTTCCATCTTCAGCGGATCGACGTAAATCTGAATCTGCCGGTAGGTGCCTCCGTAGGGCTGCGGCACCGAAGCGCCCTGAACGTTCGAAATCTGATTGCGCACCTCGAACTGCGCGTAGTCTTTCAGCTGGGTTTCGTTCAGCCCCTTGCCTTCGAGGGTGACGAGGCACACCGGCTGGGTCGAGGCGGTCAGGCCCAGCACCACCGGCGGCAGCGTTCCGGGGGGCAGGCGGCGCAGATCCGCCATGGCAAGATTGGCCACGTTGCTCAGCGCCGCGTTGGGATCCGTGCCCGGCTTGAAGTAAATCTTGATCAGGCTCACGCCGGTCAGCGAGCGCGACTCGCTGTGGTCCACATTGGCCGCGAGGGTGAAGAATCGCTCGAAGGTGTTGGTGATGTCCGCTTCGATCTGCTGCGGCGGCATCCCGTTGTAGAACGTGGCCACCACCACCACCGGCATATCGATGTCGGGGAACAAATCCACCGGCATCCTGAACAGATTGACGGCGCCGATCAGAGCCACCATCAGACACAGCATGAGGATGAAAAAGGGAAAGCGTAGAGCAAACTTCGGCATTCCTTAAGCGCCTCCGCCCGGCGTGTTCGCTGCGGCGTTCATGTCGATCATGCCTCCCGACTGGGGCGCAGTCTCCGACGCCGGGGTCTTCGCCACCACCGGCGTCACCTTCTCGTCTTCCGCATATTTCCCCTGCGCCGCCAGGATCACCCGGTCGCCGGCCGTGAGACCGCTCCTGATTTCAGCCAGCTGATTGCCGCGCAGGCCTACGTCCACCTCGCGCACATGCACTCGATTCCCGCTGTCCAGCACGTACACCTGATCGTAGGGCGCCTGATCGGGCTGCTTCATCAGCATCAGCGCGCCCACCGGGATGGTCAGCACCTGGTCGGCATGCGCCAGCCGCATTTGGGCGTTGGCGTACATGCCGGAATCGATGGCCAGGTCTTTGTTGTCGACGTCGATTTCCGTTTCCATGGTGCGGGTCTCGAAATTCAGCTCCCGCGTAAACCGCACCACCTTTCCCGTGAACGAACGTCCCAGAGCATCCACCCGCAGCTCCACCGGATCTCCCGGATGCACGTAGCGGACATAGGTTTCCGGAACCGGTAGCCGCAGCCGCATGACGCCGCTCTGCGCCAGCTTCACAATCGGCAGGTCCTGGCTGTTCGAGCTCACGCCCGACTGGATCAGCGCGCCGGTATCGGCATACCTCCAGATGATCACCCCATCCAGCGGAGCCACCACGTTCGTGTAGTCCTCCAGCGCGCTCACCCGGGTGTTGTTCGACCGGGCGACCTCCAGACCCTTCTGCGCGCCTGCCAGAGCTGCCTGCGCGGCATCGACATCTGCGGCCGAGGAGAGATCCTTCGCCTGCGCGTCATCCAGTTCCTGCTCCGCCACCAGGCCCGGCTGAGCCTTCGAGGTGTCCAGCAGCCGCTGATAGTCCGCGTGCAGCGCCGCGTGTGTGGCCGTCGCCCGCGCCACTTCGTGCTGTGCCCGCGTGATCTCGTCGTTGGCCTGCTGCACCGCATACACGGTCCCCGACAGCTGCGCCTTCAGCTCGGGAACCTCCAGCACCGCCAGCGTCTCCCCCTGATGCACCCGGTCGCCGATATCCACGTAGATGTGGCGGATAAAGCCCGACACCTTGGGATGGACATCGACCACCTGATAGGGCTGGAACTGCCCCGCCAGGCTGAGCACCTGCACGATGCTGCCCCGCTGCACCACCGCCACCTGCGCCGCCGGCGGACCTGGCGCCGCCTCCACCGTATTCGCTTTTCGATATCCATGCCCCACGATCAACACCACCACAACGATCGCGAGAACAGTGGCAGCCAGCACGACCCACAAACGCTTGCGTCCCATATGCGGAAGTCACCTGCTTCTGAAGATTGACCCGTCGTGAACGAAAGACCGGAACGTCACCAATTCCATGCCGGAAAGCCAGAGGCCACCGCCTGCAGCGACACCCGTACGGATCACCGGAGAACGAAAGACGCGGCCCTGGGGAGAATCAGGAAAGAAAGGGAGGAGGTCGAACAGAGGAAGGCGCACTGCGGGCCCAGCCCGGCAACAAGGCGACGCGGGAGGAGACCCGAGACCACGGTCCGGCGCTTATCGCCAGGCCGTAGCCGGCAATTGCGAAAAGAGCAAGGGTCCAGGCGCTCAGCAGACCCGGCAGGGTTTCCCGGTTCGCGGTGTGCCGCAGGTCCACAGCGGGCAGCGTCATCCGTTCCTTGCCGATCAGCAGTTTGGCTGCCGGCATGCGGTGTCCAACCGCATGGGGCGGCTGATAGAGGGAGAGCTTGTAGCGCAGACCCCAGGCGAAGACGCACGCGCCCAGCAACACCAGCGCGAAGGTGAATCCGCGCAGCAGCGGCCCGTGACCGCTTGCAAAATGGGTTTTGACTGAGCTGGAGTGTGGGTCTGTCACTTCTCTCTGATCATGATGATGCCACAGCGTTGGACGATTGCAAAGCGACCGGGGTGAGCCGGATCTTCGGAAACCGCTGCATTTGCGGGGATTTACAATCGTTTTATGCAATCCGCCGAACTGGCGCGTTTCCTCGGGGCCGAGTTGCGCGGCGACCCGCGCCTCGAGATCACCGGCGTGGCCGGCATCGAAGAAGCCGGCCCTGGCCAGGTGACGTTCGTCGCCAACCCAAAGTACGCCGGCCTCGCCAAAACCACCCGCGCCGCCGCCATCCTCGTCACTCCGGATTTCCCCGACGTCCCGGCGACCACGCTGCGTCTGGCCAATCCCTACCTCGCCTTCGCCCGGGCGGTGGACCATTTCTACCAACCTCCTGTCTGGCCGTCGGGAATTCACCCTGCCGCGGTCATTCACCCCAGCGCGCAAATCGGCGCCCATCCTTCCATCGGCGCCTACTGCGTCCTCTCGGAAAGCGTCGTCCTTGGAGATGATGCAGTCCTTCTGCCCCACGTCGTGCTCTATCCCGGCGTCAAAATCGGCCATCGCTTTTTCGCCCATGCGCATGCCGTCGTCCGCGAGCATTGCCGCATCGGCAACGATGTTCTCCTCCAGAACGGGGTCGTGGTCGGCTCCGACGGCTTCGGCTTTGCCAAAGATGAGACCGGCCGCTGGCACAAGATTCCCCAGTCCGGTCCTGCCATCCTCGGCGACCGCGTCGAAGTCCAGGCCAACGCCTGCATCGACCGCGCCAGCGTCGGCGCCACCAAAATCGGCGACGGCGTCAAAATCGATAACCTCGTCCAGGTGGGTCACGGCTCGTCCGTCAGCGACAACACCCTGCTCTGCGCCCAGGTCGGCCTCGCCGGCTCTACCCACGTCGGCAAAAATGTCATCCTCGCCGGACAGGTCGGCGTCGCCGGCCACTGCAACATCGGCGACGGCGTCGTGGCCATCGCTCAGGCCGGTCTCCACGGCGACATCCCGCCTAACTCCATGCTGGCCGGATCTCCCGCCTTCGACCACCGGCAGTGGCTGCGCTCGAGCGCTCTCTTCAGCCGCCTGCCTGAACTGCTGCGGCAACTGCAGCGCAAGCCGCGGCGCGAAGAGTAGAGTAACAACAGGGCGGATTCCCCCGATGTCGGCAGCCATCCTGTTGGTTTCCGCATCCAAACCTTCCTTATGTCAACGAACGACCAGGAATCGACGCTCTCGCTCGTGCAGACTCCCACGGCTCCCATTCGCGTACTCCTGCTCGACGATCACCCCGACAACCTGCTGCTGCGCTCCACCATCCTGCGTAAATACGGCTACCTGACGGAAACCGCCAGCACCGTCGAAGAAGCCGAGAAGATGCTCGACGACATCGATATCGCCGTCCTCGACTATCACCTCGGCGCGGGTAAATTCGGCACCGATGTTGCCTCCGATCTCCGTGCCCGCCGCCCCCAGGTCCCCATCATCATCCTCTCGGCCACGCTCGAGCGCCGCTTCGGCGGGGTCGAAGACATGCACCTGCTCAAGGGCTACAGCTCCATCGACGACCTGGTCACCGCGCTGCGCTCCTTCGAGGCCAAGCGCCGCGGCAAACCGGTCGTCGTCGATGCCCGCGACTTCTTCTACTCCCGCATCAACATGGCCATGGGCGACGATGTGGTCCTCGAAATCCTCGACGGCGATGGCACCTGGCAATACGTGAACGACACCTGCGCCCGGGTCCTCGAAAAGCCCCGCGACTGGTTCCCCGGCCGCAATATGTTCGAAGAAATGCCGGAGCTGGCCGCCGACTGGGCCGATATCCTGCGCACCGTCGCGGAAACCCGCGAAACCTATATCGACCGCACCTTCCGCGGCGTCCTCAACCTCCCCAGCACCGGCAATCGCTGGGTGTGGAACGTCCTCGCCTTCCCCATCACCCTGCATACCGGGGACACCGGGGTGGTGCTCACCGCCCGCGCCATCGAGCGCAAACCTGTCATCTGACGCTCCCATGATCTCCCCGGTGGTACCCTGACCGAGACCGATGCGGATCCCTGGTCGTTCCCTCTTTTTCGCCTGCGCGCCTCTGGCCGCCCTTCTCCTGCTCTCCGGCTGCCACTCTCCCTGGATTCAGTGCACCGTCGTCAATCGCCAGACCACGCCCGTTTCTCTCGTCGAGGTCAACTACCCCGGGGGAACCTTCGGAATCCAGACCATTGCTGCCGGCGCCAGCTACCACTATCGCTTCCGCAACCTTCTGAGCGAACAGGTGACTCTCGACTTTACCGACGCCGCGCGCCACGACCACACCGCCAAAGGGCCCCAGCTCCTCGAGGGCCAGGAAGGCACGCTGCGCATCGAGATCCTGCCCGATAACAAGGTCCGCTGGGCGCCATCGCTGACCATCCATCGCTGAGCCGTAGCCTCGCCGCGCCCTTTCTGGCAAACTAATCCAACTGTTCCCTTTCCAGCTCTTTCTTCCGGGAGGCTCCCCGCGTGATTCAGGTAGAAAACCTGACCAGGACCTTTGACGCGTTCACCGCGGTCAACGACATCACTTTTCATGTGGATAAAGGCGAGATCTTCGCCTTCCTCGGCCCCAACGGCGCGGGCAAAACCACCACCATCAAGATGCTCACCACCCTGCTGCGCCCCACCAGCGGACGCATCCATCTCGACGGCCTCGATCCCTGGGTGAAGCAGCGCGAAGCTCGCCAGCGCTTCGGCATCGTCTTCCAGGATCCCAGCCTCGACAACGAGCAGACCGCCTACGAGAACATGGAGCTGCACGGGATCCTCTACCACGTGCCGCACCGCCTCCGCGCGCCGCGCATCGAGGAGCTGCTCCGCCTCTTCGAGCTGTGGGAACGCCGCAACGACATGGTCAAAACCTTCTCCGGCGGCATGAAGCGCCGGCTCGAGATCGCCCGCGGATTCCTGCATACCCCCAAAATCCTCTTCCTCGACGAGCCCACGCTCGGCCTCGATCCGCAAAGCCGCAACCAGCTCTGGACCCACGTGAAGAACCTCAACCAGCAGCAGCAGACCACCGTCTTCCTCACCACCCACTACATGGACGAGGCCGACCGCGTCGCCCACCGCATCGCCATCATGGACCACGGAGCCATTGTCGCCATCGGCACCTCGGCCGAGCTGAAGGCCCGCACCAACACCGACTCGCTCGAAGCCGCCTTCCTCGCCCTCACCGGCACTTCCCTGCGCGATGAGAGCGCCAGTTCAACCGACGCCATGCGCCGCTTCGCCCAGATGTGGCAGAAGCGGTAAGGAGACAACCTATGGGTGCGATCTACATCATGTGGCTGCGCGAGCTGAAGCGCTACTTCCGCTCGAAATCGCAGATCATCGTCTCCCTCGGCCAACCGACGCTCTACCTGCTCGCGCTCGGCTTCGGCTTCGGGCCGGTCTTCGCCAAAGCCGGCGCCGGGAATTATCTCCAGTTCATGGCCCCCGGCGTCATCGGCATGACCGTCCTCTTCAGCTCCATCTTCTCCGGCATGGCCATGCTCTGGGATCGCCAGTTCGGCTTCCTCAAGGAGACCCTGGTCGCACCTGTTCCGCGCCTCCAGATCATCCTCGGCCGCACCCTCGGCGGCGCCACCGTCGCCATGCTCCAGGGACTGCTGATGCTCGTCGTCTGCCTCATCGCCGGTTTCCGCCCCGTCTACCCGCACGCCCCCGGCGCGCCGGTTACGCACAACTGGCTCAGCATCCCCACGGCTGCCATCTTCGTCGCCATGATCGCCATCGTCTTCGCCGCCCTCGGCGCTTCCATCGGATCCACCATCAAAGATATGCAGGGCTTCCAGGTGCTGATGAACTTCCTCGTGATGCCCATCTTCTTTCTCTCCGGCGCCCTCTACCCGCTGAAGAACCTTCCCGTCGTGCTCTCGTGGATCACCCACGCCGACCCGCTCACCTACGGCATCGACGGCCTGCGCGGCGTGCTCATCGGCAGCTGGCAGTTCAATTTCCCCTGGCAGTTTAATTTCCTCCTCGACCTGGGCCTGCTCGGTGCTCTGGCCGCCATTTTCCTCGGCACCAGCGCCTGGCTCTTTTCCCGGATCGAGGTCTAGAACCGGAGCCTCCTGTGAAAATCGCCGACAGAATCTTTGGTTGCATCCTCTTCCTCGGGGGCATGGCCCACGCGCTGGGCGCCTGGTCCGCTCTCCGCGCTCAGCCTGCGATGCTGCTTTGGTCGCTCGCGGCCGCCTTCGCCATCTTTCTCCTCGCCTCCATCAACCTGCTCCGCACCGCCCGCCCCGCCGATCGCGCCCTCGCGTGGATCAGCTTCGCCGGCTGCCTGGTCTGGATGGGTTTTGCTTTCGCGGTCGGCGCCCTCCGGGGCAGCCTCCTCTACCTTCCGGCGATCGCCAATGTCATCCTCAGCCTGATTCTGGCCGGTTTCAGCCTGCGGACTGCCCGGGGGAACGCCGCCCCCGCCCGTTGATCAATCATCTTCCGCCCTGCCGTGCAACCCCCCAGCCCCTTCCTGCTTCTGGTAACGTGATAGTCAGGCAATGATTAATCTCATTCCCGCTCTTCTTCTCTTTCAGGACACCAGCCCTGTTGCTCCGCCTCCCGTGAACAACGGAAGCGCCGTCCTGGAGATGCTCCGCAACAGCGGACCCATCGCCATGACCGTGCTCGGCGTCCTGCTGGTGGGCAGCCTCTTTTCCTGGGCCATCATTCTCGGCAAATGGGCGTCGTTCCGGCGCGCCCGCGCGCAAAGCCGCCGCTTCCTGCGCGCCTTCCGCAAGGCCAACCGCCTGCAGGAAATTGCCACCGTGAGCGAGCAGTTCAAGCCCAGCCCGCTGGTCAACGTCTTCGACGAAGTCTACGAGACCTATCGCCGCCAGACCGGCGGCTTTGGGCCCCCGCGCAACATTACCGCTCTCGAGCGCGCCGCGCAGACCGCCTCCAGCGAGACCCTGACCGCGATGGAAGGCCGCCTGACCTGGCTGGCCAGCAT
>JBAUGH010000573.1:0-15576 GCA_049679565.1 Acidobacteriaceae bacterium | reverse complement strand
GGTATGAACTGCTGAGCCAGTCCGATCAAATGAGCCGCATCCTCGATGACCAATGGGCGGTCATGGGGCAGTACGATACGGAACACCGCGTGAAACTGGTGGTGGATGAGTATGGTCCGTGGTATCGCGAAGGCACGGAAGTGGATCCCACCCACATCTTCGGGCAACAGATCACGATTCGCGATGCGCTGGCCACCGCACTCACCCTGGATACATTCAACCGCAATGCGGAAAAGTTAGCCCTGGCAACCAACGCGCAGCTGATTAACAACCTGAATGCTCTTTTCCTCGCCCGCGAAAACAGGTTTGTGGCTACCCCAAACTTCTATGTGTTCGCGCTCTATGCCGGACATCAGGGCGGCCAGGGACTACGGACGGTTTTCTCCGTGCCCGACCTGCACTACCAGCGGGATGGAAAGACCGGGTCTTTTTGGGGTCTCAACGGATCGGCGTCTCGCAAGGGACGCCTGATCACGCTGACGATGGTGAATCCCGACCTGAACGGCGGCGTCGATGCAGAGGTGCATTTGCGCGGCGCTCGGGTACAGCAGGCTTCCGGCACGGTGCTGACCGCCACCGACATGCATGCTCATAACACCTTCGAGCGCCCGGACTCCGTTCAAACCGTCCCCCATCCCGTCAACCTGAGCCCGGACAGCGTCAGGATCGGCATTCCTCCGGCATCGGTATTCCGTCTGGAACTGACCCTGGGCTGACAAGCTCCGTTGCGGAGCCACTCGATCCGAGCGAAACCAGGGACGGTGGGTCCCGGAGCCCATCCGCACAGCAGGTCTTCCGGGAACCTCCGACCATTTTCTACAGCCACCTGAACGGGAGAAAGCAGCTCTCCTTCTTTTATCCCGACGCCGGAATGGATTTGGAGGTAAAATTGCAAAAGATTATAGACGGTCAATTTTCGGCGTACAGCCCTGGTGAATCTTCAAATGCTTCTTTCCGACAAATCGGTCGCAGGACAACTGCGAATTCAAACCGCTCCGGAAGCCGCGGCACAAGCTCTAAGGGAAGCAATTATCTCGGGTGAATTACGCGGCGGCGATCGCATTGTGGAACAAAAGTGGGCCGCTCGCCTTGGCATCGGGCAGCCGACACTTCGTGAGGCGCTGAATGAACTGGTGCACCAGGGACTTCTTCGGAAATTACCGCAGAGAGGTACCTACGTCGCTCAACTGAGTCCGGAGGATTATCGGCTGATCCAGGAAGTTCGTATTCCTTTAGAGACAATTGCCGTCGGCAAAGCCGCCAAAAATCTGACGCCGGAGGCGGAAGCCGAACTGAATACACTCGTCACTTCGATGACCGGCACCAGTATGGCGCCGACTGAAGTGAAGAACTTCCACGATTGCGATGTAGCTTTCCATCGCAAAATATGGGAGCTTGCCGATAATCCGTACCTCCGCGATGCACTCGAGGCCATTAGTTTTCGCCTTTTCGTCTTTTCCGTTGTTGATCGATGGGCTGGAAATCCCAGGGCTTTCGGCGAGAGGATCGCAGCTGTTCAGCAGCACCTTGCTATTCTTGACGGATTGCGTACCAGAGATCCACAGGCGGCCCGCAGGGTCTTTGTCAGGCAAACAGTGGGCTATTGGAATGAACAATACGGGCTCGGTCTGAATGAAGACGAGTCGCAGTGGCTGAGATCCGAGATCTAGATTCCCTCCCCGTCCCATCCCCGTCCAAAAGACAAACGGCTCCTCATGCCTCAGGGCATGAAGCCATAGCTATCCTGAACTGCCCACACGTGCAGGGCCTCCTGTCGCGGATCCACGGGAAACCACATTGCCCGTCTGGAGCCCGCCAAATTGACACCCTTATAATCTATAATATATAAAGTGACGCGGAGCACTCCTATGAATCCCCAATTCCCCTTCAACCGCCGCGATTTCCTCCGAACCCTCACCGCAGCCGGGATCGCTTCCGCCGTTGGAAATGTCTCCGCCGAAAGCCACGGGGCGCTGCCCGGCTCTCCCTCTTCTGCCGCACGTGACACCGGCGTTGCAACCACCCTGCACCGGCTCGATCCCGTACCCCTGGAACAGGTGGTCATCGAGGATGAGTTTTGGTCGTCCAGGCGCCAGGTGTGGCAGCAGGTCACGATCCGCGACTGTTTCCGCAAGTTCGAGAACTACGAGACAGGCACGTTCAACAACTTCGACCGGGTTCGCGCTGGCGAGAGGGGAAACCACGCTGGCGATCCATGGTGGGACGGGCTGATTTACGAGATGATCCGAGGTTCCGCGGACTTCATGCTCAGCCATCCCGATCCCGAACTGGAAGGTCAGATCGATGGTTATATCGAGAGGATCGTCGCAGCCCAGTCGGTACGGCAGGATGGGTACATCAATACCTATACGCAATTGGTAGAGCCGGGCCACGAGTGGGGGCTGAACGGCGGGTTCCAGCTCTGGCAGCATGAGATCTATAACCTCGGCGCGCTTGTCGATGCCGGCATTCACTACTACCGGGCGACGGGGAAGACGCGGCTGCTGGTGGCGGGAGTCAGGATTGCAAATACTATGTGCGAGTTGATGGGACCGCCTCCCAGGAAGAACCTTGTCCCCTGTCATCCGTTACCGGAAGAAGCCATGGTTCGGCTGTATGAGCTGTTCCAGGAAAAACCAGAACTGAAAAGCCAGCTGCCGCTGCCGGTGAATGACACTGCCTATCTGCAACTCGCTGAGTTCTGGATCGAGAACCGCGGCAACAACATCGGAAAACCGGACTGGAAAGACCGCAAGGCGGCCGAAGCGTTCGTTCGCGATCAGGAATACGGATCCGGGCGCCCCTCGTGGGGAGCTTATGCGCAGGACGATGCGTCGGTCTTCCGGCAGAAGGATATCCACGGCCATGCGGTGCGGGCTACGCTGCTCTGCGCCGGCATCGCGGCAGCCGCCCGCCAGAACAAGGACGAGCGATATCGCCAGACCGCCGTCCGGCTTTGGGAGAATATGGTGTACCGGCGGATGCACATCACCGGCGGCGTGGGCGCCTTTGCCGACGAAGAGCGCTTTGGGCCGGATTACATGCTTCCGAACAATGCCTATCTTGAGACCTGCGCCGCGGTAGGCGCGTCATTCTTCCATCACAACATGAACATGGCTTTCGCCCACTCGCGCTACGCGGACGAACTCGAGCGTTCGCTCTACAACGGCGCTTTCTCCGGCGTGTCGCTCCAGGGCGACACGTACTTCTATCAAAATCCGCTCGAGGCCGACACATCGCGCACCCGCTGGTCGTGGAATCCCTGCCCTTGTTGCCCGCCAATGTTCCTGAAGCTCATGGGCATGATGCCGTCCTGCATTTATGCGACCGATGCCGAGAGCATTTACGTGAACCTGTTCGTGGGCAGCCGAGCTCGGATGAATGTGAACGGCTCAGGCGTCGCAATTCGCCAGACTACCAGCTATCCCTGGGAAGGCCATGTTCATGTTGCCGTCGAACCTGCGCAGCCGGCCACGTTTGCGGTCATGCTTCGCGTCCCGGAGTGGTGCCGGGGCGAGACGATCCGCGTTAACGGGCAGCGCATCATCAGCGACCATCGAGTCCGCGGCTATGTGCGCATCGAGCGCACGTGGAAGCCCGGCGACGTTGTCGAACTCGATATGCCTATGCCGGCTCGCCAGGTTTATGCGAACCCTCTGGTGCAGGCGGATGTGGGCCGATCGATGATCATGCGCGGGCCGCTGGTGTATTGCGTGGAGTCGGCTGACACCTCCGATGTGCCAGGACTGCGCCTGTCCGATTCGGCACGCTTCGAACCGCGATTCGACCCGGCGATGTTGGGAGGCGTCGTGACGATTACCGCATCGGGATCGGTCGCGTCCACTCAGTCGCAGGCTTTATATGCGACCAGCCCGCAGACGTATCAGGCCGGGACTGCCGAGATTACGGCAATTCCGTACTACGCGAATGCCAACCGTGGGCCCGTGGATATGGCGGTCTGGCTGCCGTTTCCCATCGCTTAAAAGCCACCAGGCCGGCCGGAGACGCATTCCGGCAGGCGCGGATCAAAATCCGCGCTTGCCGGATCCTGGGATCCTGCGGCGGCCGAGTCGCCGATGACTCCTCCAGGCAAAAACAGAGACCGGCGGCAATCGCCGCGATCGCTCGCCGGATTGCGTGCTGCCTCTTCAGCAGGGATCTCCGCATAGTCCGTCGTCCGTCGTGATCCCCCCGCCCGGCCCGATGACCGCTGGGGGTGGCACGATACGTCATGCTTTCGGACTCGGATCGCAGTGCTCGCAGTCTCCCAAACGCAGCGCCAGCACGGACACGAAAGAGTGTCGCTGGACGGCTCTATGACGTATCAGTGACGTATGGATGCGCCGCAATTCGGCACAACCCCGGCAAACGTCTGATTCTGAATGGGATTTGATGGTGGGCGCAGCAGGATTCGAACCTACGACTTCCACCGTGTGAAGGTGGCACTCTACCGCTGAGTTATGCGCCCGACTCTTTAGAATCAAGCCCTTGCAGCATCGCCTGACGCCCGTGTGGGAACGGATGGGAACGGAAGCAGTTTCACAATGCGGGACTGCGCTTCGCGCTTCGCTGGCGTTACGGCTTGGACATACCTATCCATCGTAATGCTGACGTTCGCGTGGCGCAACAGCGCTTGTGTGGTCGCAACGTCCGCGCCCTGGCTCTTCACCAGAGTGCCGAAGGTGTGACGCAGTGTGTGCCAGCCGATCCGCTTCTGAATTCCTGCCCGCGTTGCGGCGGGCCGGACGTGCTTTTCCATCGCGGCGGTGGGCCAGTACGGTTGCTTTCCGTCTTTGTCCGGGCTGCCGAAGATGAAGTCCGCGTCCTGATTGTACGGACAGCATCCGCGCCAGCGAGTCAGCACGTCCGCCAGACCCGCATCCAGCGGGAGAGGCTTGCGGCTGGCTTCCGTTTTCATCTTCCCGATGTGCTGACGTACGACACCGCGTGACAAGCGAATCTCGCCCGTTGCGAAGTCCACGTCCTCCCACTTCAACGCAAGCAGTTCCGAGACGCGGAGTCCTGTAGTCACGGCCACATACACAGCCGTGCGCCATGGTTCTCTCAGCCCGGACAGCAACCCCGCAATCTCATCGGCGGTCAAAACCTCGGGGACCTTCGTCCGCTTGGCTGACTGCCGCACAAGAGTGATCGGGTTGCCGCTGGCGAACTCCCAACGCATCGCGTGATTGAAAATCGCGTGCATTAAATTCCGCACCTTTGCCTTGCTTCCCGGTGCCAGGGCGATGTTCTCGCCCAGCCAGGATTCAACGGCAACGGCCTTGACCTTGAAAAGCGGATACTGCTCCCACTTCGGAAGAATCCACGTGTTGAGATACCCTCTGTAGACCTCGCCCGTGTACGGCGTTTTCCGGGGTAGCTCATGCAGGATGTAATGGTCTGCCAGTTCCGCAAACGTGCGGACGGAACTGACATCCCGGTTGATGTCTCTGCGGAGATGTTCGCAAGCCCTGAGCGCGTCAAACTTGTTTGTGAACTCTTCCACAGTGCCTATTAGCTCCTTGCGATTGTGCTGCCCGTCGCGATAGCGAAACACCCACACATCAGACCCGGCCTTTCGTTTTTCACGGTACAGACAGCCCTCTTGATAACGCCTGCTCATTGAATTTCCTTTCACAGAGCAGGCGGACTGGCCTGGCGCGATTGTACCGCCAGCCAGCGGTCCAACTCACTCGCCCGGAATCGCCAGTAACGTCCGATGCGAAAAGCGGGAAGTTCTCCGCGCCGCGCCATGCGCTGCACGGTCTTTGGGTGCAGGCCGCCCAGGAACTTTGCGGCCTCGGATTCGCTCAACAGCGGCTCAAACGTCATACGTGCTCCGTCCTCGGATGTCTTCCCACATCCAAAATGTTCCAACTCGTAAAAACCCATGCTGGGGTGGTGGCCCGACGGTTCTGCGGCGCGCCTACAGGCCGCCAGACGCTAGCAATTGCCATCTTGGGCGCACAGGCGCGGGATTGCGTCGCACAAGATCGTGCCGGATTGGACCCGCGCTGACCCGCGCTGCAACACGCGCCAACCACCAGACTCCCAACGCCGCGTGGGGGATAGGGGGTCTAAATGTTGCCGCTAAGTCCTGTGTAGGCCGCCACAGCAGTTTTATTTACACAGACGGAAATATGTTCCATTTTGGAGTTTCGACTGATCCGCCGATTCTCCTCTTGTTGCGGCCATTCCCTATCCACCGCCCGAATGACGCAGAGCGGATTGAAGGGGTGGGGGATGGGTTTACCCACTCCTATGAGAGATTCTTATCCCTCCTCCTCTTGGGTTTTTCCTATAAGGGAGGAGGGGGACAAACTGACCTAATTGTGGTGCGCCGTATCAGCGGCGAGCTCATGCGTCTTCGCGTTTTGCCCGACGCTTGTAGAAGACTCGGTGCGCAACGCCTGGCGTGCCCGTGAACGAGCCCTGCACAATAGACGACACGTAATACTCTGCCCCCACCAGCGCATTAATCCGCCGCTCCACTTCGTCAGCGGCCAGGCCCTCCGGGATATCCACTACCCGAACCGTTCCCATTTCCATATTCGTTCCCTCTCTGTTGTTAGTTCCGGCCCAAAGCCAACCCCTGTCACCCAGTCACGGCGACCAAAGGAGCCGGACGGGGGACGGGTGGATGGGTGTCTTGTATCTCTTGATCTCTTATATGGGCGACCAAGCGGTCACCCAGTCGGGTCACAGCGGTGTTTGCGGACCCATTCGCGCTCCCGTTTGATCGCGTGTTCCCTCAACAGCCGCACAAGGCCACGTACCGAAAGATTCGGATTCGCGCGCATGATCTTGACGGCCCGCCCGGCTTGCCCATCACCGTCTGGTGTTCTGCCTTTCGAGTTGTCCGTATCGGGCTGCTGAAACAACCAGCGCCGCCGCTGAATCCAACTCCGGCTGCGCGCGTCGAGGCCACCCACTACATCCGTTAGGTATCGCTCAATATTGCCAACCGAAAGATTCGTGTTGGCCGCGACCACCAGCAACGCATAGCCTGGTGTTCCGCGAAACCTCTCCACGTCTATCAACAGCGCCACGTCTCGCTTTACCTGGTGGCCACGAAGGTCCGTCCAGGTGATGGTCACTTTGTCAGGCATGTTTGCCGTTTCACCCGCACCCAACTCACGCCGCGATTGATGCACGTCGCGACCAGCAGTGAATGCAGCTTCCGCACCGACAACGCGCCATTGGCCGTGATGATGGCCAGCGCAGCCGTTTCCTTTCCGTCACGAACCTGGCGAAAGGGCAACGGGGGGATGGGCAGCCCGAGGGCCTGCCGCAACAAGTCGTTGACAGCCGCCGACTGTCCGCGCCGCCGTGCTGCGCAGTATCCGTCCAGTGCCCGGCGCACGTCCGCTGTCATCGTGATTACGGTTCTCATCGCAGTCTGTCCTTGTTGAAACGAGGTCCCAGCCGGGGGCGGCTCTCCCACACGCCCCAAGCCGGGTTGTTAAATCGAAGAGGTGCCAGTTTCCGTCATGGCTGCCAAACCCCCATTGGAGTAAGGGCGCAACGGACGATGACGACTCGACTGGCGGCGAGTTAGGCTCCCATTGCCAGAGCCAAGTCCGCTTTCCGTTCACACGGCCCGGCGGACGCGGGTAAACGGCTAGCTGTGCGAGAAGGTGACGCCCTGGATGGCCTCAGACCTTCTCACGCGCCCGTCCAGCCTGCGATAAGCAAGCAGACCAAGCTGACCCGACGCGGCCCATGGCTGATCAAGCAGCTTGATGTTTATGCCAGCCCCGCCACGGACGCCGATGATGTATCCGGCTTTGAAGTCCCCGAAGAGAATGCTCTGCACGCCAGCGTTCGTGCTGCTGGGCAGCGAAGGTGCATTCTGATCGAAGTAGACGGGCCGGCCCAGGATGCGCAGCGTGCCGTCCGCGTCCTCGTTGCAGATTTGGTAGAAGGCGTTCGTCTGCAACTGAGCCTTGCGAATGGCGAGCGCAGTAGTCCGGCTCATGATCCAGCTTGCGTTCGGCTGGTATGCGGCCTTCAGCGTCGAAACCACATCGAACAGCGATTCCAGGATCACCATCCCGTCCGTGACCGCGCCGGTCAGCGCGTAGGGCGAGCCCGTGCCAGTGCCCACATTCCCGAACACGCCCAGGGGCTGGTTGACCCCGGTGCCTGTTGCGAGAAGCGAGCCTTCCAGAATGCGCTGCCCCTTGATCAAGTCGTCCACGATGAACGACTGGAATGTGGGCACATCCTGCATCAGTTCCCAGGAGGTCACGCGAAGCGCGCCTGCCATGAATGAGGCCAGCGTGATTTGCGAGAGTGCCGGATCGCTTCCGCCAAAGGAAGCAACGGTCCCGGTGGATTCCGCCTTCAGTGCCGATGTCCCAAAGGATGCCTGCTGGGGCACTTTGAGGTCATTGGCCGTTGGGATAACCATGGCCGCGTCGAAGATGCCAAGGTCGGGCAGTGCCAGCGGGACGATGAGGTCCGAGGTCGGAACGCTGATGGCATATCCACCCGCACCATTCGATGAACCGAGCGAGCCTTCGTACGTTGCAGCAACGGTCTTCAGGAACGATCCGTTGGCACCGCGCTGCCGAGTGTACGCGCCGGAACCGGGAAGGACATATCCCCCGTTGCCGTCTGCGCCCGCCAGCAGTTCCGCCCCATGGGCCTTACCGCCCGAAAGGATGAAGCTGTGGAGTGCCTGAGCGTATTCGGGATTGCGCGCGCCTGCCTCTGCCAAAGGCGAGGTCGGATCAAGCCCGGCGAAGCCAGCGCCCGATGCAGCACCGCCCGCACCCACCAGTGCGTGTGGGTTGTCACGAACGATCCGGGCCAGTGAACGGTTCGGGTCGTTTTCCATCGTGCGAATTGTGGAGTCCAGCATGGACGCCTCGCTGCGCAGGGAAACCAGTTGCTTCTGGTCAAAATCGGTGAGGGCGCGATTCTCATCGCCTGCCGTCATAACGATGCCCTCAATCTGCGCTGTGATCGAAGCACGGGACTGCTTGGCTTCGTAGATGTTGCCGCTTTTGTTGGTAAACATGGTGTGTAATTCCTCATTCTTTGAAGTGCCGCCCCTTCATATCGCGTCTCTCCCACGCGCCGTGAAGATTGCGGTTTACAGCACCACGTCCCACGTCCTACGTACTAGCAGGCGGCTAACGTGACGGCCCGGTGCTTTCTCACCAAGGCAGCACTGTGTTGCGGTGTTGCGTCGCGGCTTCCGTGTCCTCGCTCTGGAGGACCGCTTCCGCGTTGGCCCAGCCCCTTCCGGCTGGATGGCTAAACTTTTGCTATGCTTCCGCGCAAAGCAGCACGGCGGGACACCGCGCGTGGGTCCTCAAGGGGCCGCAGAGAACTGCGCGATTGAATCGGCAGCCTCAGTTTGCTGTCTTCTTGAAGCCACCGCGCGCCATTTGATCCCGCGCGGCAATCAACCGGGCCGCATCATCGGGACCGTTAAGGAACGGCCACACAAACAGCGCATCGCGATATTTCGCGTTATCGGCGCGGGGATCAGGATCGTGCTGTTGGAAAAACACACCCAAGAAGCGCGGTTTGTCCAAGGCCATCACCCGATTTGCGAAGGTCGCTATGTCATCGGGGCCGGGCAGCACGATGGTTTCTGCCAACACCCGCTCCTTGCCTTTTGTTCGCGGCTGGTGAAAGACCAGTCCTGCGGATGCATTCTTCTTATCCAGGCCCGCCTCGCCCATCATTGTCCGGAGACGGTCAAACAATTCCATGGTCCGGGCCATTGCTTCCATCGCTGACAACTCCCGATTCTGCGGGGTGCGCGGAAGTGCTGACTTGAACCGGCGGCGCACCACCTGGGTCTTGGTCATCGTCGCGTCCAGTGGGTTCTTTTGCTTCGGCTCTTTCTCAGCTAATCGCATTTTGGTCCCTCGTTCTCGGTAAAGGATGGGTGCCCCGCATTGCAGGGGTTCCGGGATAGTCCTCGACTTCTTCAGATTACCCAGTAATAGGACCGATGTCAAGTACTTTGTGAGTGGTTCTACTTACCGCCTAGTTGATCAGGTGGCGAGCGTTTTGCGGTGGTGGTCTGTATTCTTAGAGTAGCGCTTATTCGTACCACTGTCAACTCATTTGTTAGCGGGTCTACTCAGGCACAAGTGGACACATGACCTAGACCATCTTTGGGAGTGGAAGACTTTCGCTGCATCTTCGCCTATGCTGTCGCAATGGGCGAGGTGAAGCGGCAAGTGGCTTGGGAAAACGAGCAGAGCGCCCGGTACGCCAGCACCGTGGCAATCTGCGCATCCATCATTGCCGCCGTCCGGCTGGCGCGTGACGACATCACCGGCTCCAGCCCGAGGCTCACGTGCGCAGTGGCGGACAGCGTGAGCCTCGCCCGGTTGATACTCAAGCGAGTATTGGGCAGATGAAAGCTGTGGGAGAAAAAGAGGTGTACACCGTCGCGGAGGTGGCCGCGCTCACCGGCCTTTCACGGCAGACGATCATTAGGCTGTTCGAGACAGAGCGGGGCGTGCTCATCGTGAAGCGCCCGGAGGCCATGCACAAGCGGAGCCACCGGACCATCCGCATTCCCCGCGCCGTCTATGAGCGAGTGATTGCCCGGTTGGCGGTCAAGTGATTCAGGACGAAAAGACCCAATTTGGCAGTTGCTGTACGGCCAAAAAGGTATCAGAATCTCGTTACGCTCCGGGAGGTGGCGTATTTCTGATTACAAAACTGACCGAGGCGCACCTTGTAAGTGGTCGGGCAGCGCCACAAGCCTAGCGGCGACTGCTAGAATGTTCGATCCTCGCACGGCTCGCGAGCGATGCGGTGCCCAGGCGGTACCTAGGTAAACCGATCACCGGCGTGCCGGACCGATAAAAGGGCAGGACTAGCGCCAGTCGGAAGGACCGAATAGGCCCACAGCGGGCTGAATGAATCCAAGCCGACATGCTATAACCCGGAAAACCTAGATCGCTCTAGCCCACTCAGTGACGACGAAACGTATCGCTGGATAAAAGACGTTGTACCCCGGAGAAACCGGCGCTGCAAAGTGTCGGAGGGCGTCTGGAGGATGCAACGGAAAATGGCTGCAAGGGAAAGTCGCGGGGCGCTGGATTCCGTATGAGCCAGCGCCCTTTTCCCGATTCCGTCGCTCACAGGACGGCCTGCAATCCCCGGCGAGTGCGACATCCGTCCCGTGGTGCCGTATTACTCTCCCCGAAGGTCGCCTATTCCTTGGCAGATACTAGCGACCGCAATCGCCGATGAACCGATGACCCCGTAAGCCGTTGCAGGATTCGGGGCGATGATTGTTCCGGTCGCCAATAGAAGGTTCCCGGCGGCAGTCACGGTTCCAGCGAGAAGCTTACCAATGCCGTTGAATATCTTTCTCTTCTTTTCCTCTGCACGGTTCCCCGATTCATTATCGGAGAACTCAACAATGCGTTTCGCAGCGCCCTTGAGTTCTTCGCGGGCACTCTCCACAGTCGCTGACGGATTCGCCTGCCGATGTCCTAGCCGCTTCCTTGCGTACTGGATCAATATCGTAATTTCGGCTTCAGGGTCGCGTACTCCTGCCTCCGAAAGAAGGCGGACATCTTCCTCTGGAATCACATTGCGGCGCAATTCACCGAACGTGATGTCCGGTGCTTCATCGAGTGCGGACAGGACTCCTGACCGTCGCATCTCATCGAGAACATGGCCGACGTGCCAGTCGTCGAGTTCTTCTCCAAGGACCTTGGCCAGTTCCGCGTTTCCGGGGCGGTCACTCACCACCCTCGCGAATCGCGCAGTCGATGACAGCTTGTCAATCGCATAATGTAATTCGTCACCTTCGGGATGCATGTGTCGGCCCCGCACGGGCCGCACATGCGTGCGCGCCAGGGCAGACAGATATTCGCGATACTCTTCGTCGGTCACGGCACTCCCGCTTTGGCAGCAATTCTAAACTACACACCCTTGTGCGGAAGTTGTAGGGCAACAACCTCGGGTGCCCGGTATCATGCCTGTCATGCCGGGTTGCGAGAGAATCGACCTGATATTGGTCGGATGTACCGTCGTGGCAGTGGTAGTGCTGGTGGGTTGCCAGAGAGATGTTTCCGGGGCATATCTTGCAAGCGACCGGAACACGGTCTGCTGGCTTCAACTCGTGCGGACACCAGACGATCACCTGACCGGCCAGTTGGCCGCATCCGTTCTCAAACCGGATGGCAGTGTTGAGCAGAACTCGATTTCAATCACGGGAGCGGTTAACGGTGAGAACGTATCGCTTACAGGAAGCCGTTTTCTCGGTTTGGAGAATGTGATGCTTTCGGGAACGCTCCGAGGGGACGTTCTGGCCCTTACGGGCACGCAAGCCATCACCACGCAAGCCATTCCTGCTACCTTCGCTCGGTCATCCATGACCGCGTACCAGCAACAGGTTTCGGCCTTGAACGCCCGCGCCCAAGCAGTGATCAAGGCGAACGCCGCTGCACGGGCGAAGGCAGAGGCGGATCGGGAGGCTGCTCAGAGCGAAGAGGAGGCGCAACGTGCGGCCTTCCAAGCGCGGATGCAGGTTGTGGACGCGGTGGGGAATCTTGTCCGTGCGATTGATCAAACGACAGCCAAGATGGGGCAGTTCGATTCCGAGGCAGACGTTCATCTCGGACGCTTCCCTAATGCGGAGAAAACGTATGAAGGGATCACGGCGAAGATGGCGCAGTACGTGGACAGAGAGCGTCAACTTGCAGGGAATCCTAACGCATCTGTCGCACGATCCCAGCTTGTTGTAGCCGCGAATCAGGCTTCACTGCTGACAGATCAATTGCACAATCAAGTTGTGCCGCTGGGATGGTCCCTTCAGAACAACGTCAAGCCCATCGCTGATGAGTTGGCTCTGCTGGAACAGCAATGCGGTCAGCCAGTTTCAACGTCCTCTGACGATAACCTGTTGCGCACACGCGACACAGCTTGCGGTCATTTGAGTGACGCCGGAACTCCTTTTCGACAAAAGTTCAACGCGGTCTTATCTGGTCTCGCCAATCTCGAACAGGTGTACCAAGCCGAGCGCGATAAGCAGCAACGGCTTATCCAGAGCGCAGAAAGTTTGGAATAGGTGAAATATGAAATCAGCGCCTTCTCTCCGACTGATTGTGCCATTCATGCTATTTTTCACAGCCGTGATGGCCGCGCAAACCTCAACGCAAAAAAGCGGGCCTTCACTGAGGGAAACGGAAGCATGGATTCACGACACATTGCCGGATGGTACCTACAGTGAATTCAAGAGCCCGGATAATCCAAGTGCTAACTATGTAGCGCTTTCAACCGCAGATTTCGACGGTTGCAGAATGAATGTCTTCCATTCGCAAACCTACAAGGATGGTGGCAAGCACACAACGTACATTACCGTTCCCTTAGGTGCTGTCGATCCCGCGACGATCAAATCTGAGTTCATCCTTGAGGCGCGAGTGTCGTTCGCCACTACGAACGGCAAGCACCTTATATGGGAGAGGGTGGGTAGCAACTCGGGCTTTGTTGAGAGCACTTGGATCAATTTAACTGATGAGAATTATGCGCCGCGCTTTCTGGCGGCTCTGAAGCATTTGGTCGATTTGTGTGGGGGGCAGGAGAGCCCATTTTAGTGGGAAAGGGCGGTCCTAGATTCTTCAGAATCCAGACCAGCGAGGGAGTTCACAGATGTCGAATGAGATTCCAGTTGAGGAGTTGGCAAGACAGCGAGACGCGAAGATAGATCGTCTGCGGGAGCTACAACGGAAAAGGCAGACTGCGGGGCCAATTGAGAGCGGCCCTCTGGACACGGTGATCATGACGGTTGAGGAAGAGATTCGCAGACTCGACGCCCTAATCCGTGCCCGCGTTTCTATGAAGTGAGTCACCCCCCAAATTCAGCCCCCGAATGGGGGGTGCCACCGGGAGTGACATCGGGCGACGGTGGCGAACGGGGCGCGGGAACCAAGGGAACGGAAGCCAATCCTGCCTGCTCCTAAAACGTTTTACCGTTCCCGTAGGTTCCGCTAAGTCCTTGATATTCCTGAGTTATGGCAGAGTGTGAAGGTGGCACTCTACCGCTGAGTTATGCGCCCAGCTGCGCCTCGGGAGAGGCGGATTGGACAGGATTTAGCCTACCACAGGGCAGCCGGGCTCCGGGCTCCGGGTTCGGGGGGCAGAAACCGGGCCCCGGGCTGGCCTGGGGCTTGCGGATGTTGTTCAAACGTAGAATGATGCAGGCAATATGCCCTTCGGCGATTCCTCACGCCGGTTCCCGGACGACGATGAGCACGACGACTCCGCCGAAGACCGGCCCGGGCCCGCCGAGGGTCCGGAGCAGGAGCGGGAACCGGGCCCGGTTCCGGTGAACGAAGGGCCGGAGGAGTGGGACGAGGCGGCCGATGGGGATGACGAAGCGGAAATTTCCCCGCAACCCGACGACCCAAATGGGGTTAGCAGGGATATGGCGACCGTGGTTCTCAACCCGGGGATGCTCGAGCAAAGCAGGCCGGCGGGCGCAGCGGGAGCGGTTTTAGGGCCGGCCGAATGGCGGGCGATGTCCGACGCGGAGATCATGCTCCGGGTGCGGGAAGGGGACGATTCGGGCTTCGATTTTCTCATCGAGAAGTATCGCAAGCCGATCATTAACTTCATGTACCGCATGGTGCATAATCAGGCCGAGGCCGAGGAACTGGCGCAGGAAGTTTTCCTGCGGGTGTATCGCTCGCGGCAGACGTACCGGGCGGAAGCGAAGTTTACGACGTGGCTGTACCGGATCGCGACGAATCTGGGCGTGAACCACGCGCGCGACACGAAGCACGAGCGGGCGGCGCAGACCGTGTATCTGGACCAGCCCGATCCGGAAACCGGGACGACGCCGGATGTGGCGGACCTGACGCCGGGCGCCGAAGACCTGCTGGTGCGGGACGAGCGCATGCTGGCCATCCGCAAGCATGTGATGGCGCTGCCGGAGAGGCAGAGGACCGCGGTTTTAATGCACAAGTATCAGGGGCTGGACTACAAGGAAATTGGGGCAGTGCTGCGGCTGAGCGAGTCGGCGACGAAGTCGCTGTTGTTTCGGGCGTATCAGACGCTGCGAGAGAAGCTGAAGGGTTTTGTAGAGCAGGATTAAAGCGGAATTGGGGTTTTTATGAGCTGCCGTAAAGTGAAAGCGAATTTGCCGGATCTGCTGCTGGCGCCGGAGTCGGCGGCGGTCGAGGCGCGGGCGCATGTGGAAAGCTGCGCCGAGTGCGCGCAGGAGCTCAGGGAACTGCAGGCGACGATGGCGGCGCTGGAGGTCTGGGAAGCGCCGGAAGTGTCGCCGTATTTCGACGGGAAGATGGCGGTGCGGCTGCGGGAAGAACGCGAAGCCGCACCGGCCGGATGGCTGGAGCGGATGCGGGCGTGGCTGCTGTTTGGGAATCACACGAGCCTGCGGCCGGTGGCGGCGACGGCGCTGGCCGTGGCGCTGCTGGTGGGGGGCGGACTGTATGAGGGATTCTCGGGACAGTCGCAGCATCCGGTGCCGACCGCGGCGGCTTCGCCGGTGATTCAGGATCTGCAGTCGCTCGATGAGAACCAGCAGGTGTTCCAGCAACTGAACTCGATGGACCAGACGGACAC
>JBAUGH010000572.1:0-1963 GCA_049679565.1 Acidobacteriaceae bacterium | reverse complement strand
GGCTGTGCCAACCCACCCCCGGCCGCCGGGGATCGGGCCGCTTCCGCAGAACAATCTGTAACCATCCCGGTGCCATTTCCCGCCGCACCCTGCCGCGATCGATCGAGCGGCCCTGCGCCGGCTCCCGGATTTCCTGCACCCGGCGTCCTGCACTCTGCACCCGGTACCCTGTACCCTGTTTCCCATGACCGATGGACGCCGCGCCGTTCGTTACGATGTTGTCCGCGCCTGCCGGGAGCTCGCCCAGGCCGATCCCAAACTCGGCCGGCTCATCGAGCGCGTGCCTTTCACCCTGAAGCTCAAATCGCAGCATTCCCCCTTCGAGGCGCTGCTCGAGTCCATCATCTATCAGCAGCTTCACGGCAAAGCCGCCGCCGCCATCCTCAAACGCCTGCTCACCGCTATCGGCGAGCTCCATCCCGCTCCGGAGCTTCTCCTCCAGGCGCCGGACGACCTGCTTCGCGCCTGCGGCCTCTCCGCCGCCAAAACCAAAGCCCTCCGCGATCTCGCCGCGAAGACCCTCGACGGCACTGTTCCCACCCTTGCCCAAATCCGCCGCCTGCCCGACGACGAAATCGTCACCCGCCTGACTGAAGTTCGCGGCGTCGGCGCCTGGACGGTCCAGATGCTGCTCATCTTCCGCCTCGGCCGCCCCGACGTCCTTCCCGTCACCGACTACGGCGTCCGCAAAGGATTCGCCCTCACCTTCCACCGCCTGCCCAAATCGAAGCACTTCGACGCCTCCATGCTGGCTGAGCCCCAACAGATAGCCCGCCGCGCCGAACGGTGGCGCCCGTGGCGCTCCGTCGCCAGCTGGTACCTGTGGCGCGCCTGCGACCTCGCGGGCAAAGCCATGACGCTTCCCGACTGATCCTTCCCTGCTGACCGGGCCGCGCACCCCACCCGCCCAGCCGCTCCCGCCATCCGGCGCTCATGCCCGATCGCACGCCCGCCGATAACCGCGGTGTGGCTCGTGGCGATGCCGCAGCGAAACGGCGGCGCCCTCTGTTGCCCTTGCCGGCACACAGGTGTGCGTGGCTGTCGCGCCACCCGGAGAATTTTCATGCATACCCGCTTCAATGGCTCAAAGGCCGCGCTCTGCGCTGCTTTCGCCCTGCTCGCTCTCGCCCTGCTGCCCGCAGCCTGGGCTAAAGAAGGCGGCGACCAGTATCCCAACGGCGCGGAAAACTGGTTTGCCGGGGCCGTGCCCCCCGCCGGCTTCTACTACGTCAACTACTTCGGCGTCTACACCGGCAAGCTGAAGGACGGCGCCGGAGACAAGGTTCTTCTCAACGGATCCACCCCCTCTGTGGACGCCACCTTTAACGCCTTTCGCTTCGTCCAGGTCACCCATCTCCGCCTCTTCGGCGCCGATTATGGCGTGCACGTCATCGTGCCCCTCGTCTACCAGTCGGTCGACCTCGGCGGAACCGCGAGCGAAACCAACATCGGCGACATCATCATCAACCCCGTCATCCTCGCATGGCATCATCCGCAGTGGCACGCCGTCGCCGGACTCGACATCTTCGTCCCTACCGGCTACTACGACAGTAACGATGCCCGCACCAGCATCGGCGCCAACTACACCGGCTTCGATCCCCTCTTCGGCATCAGCTACATGCCCAAATCCGGATGGGAAACGTCGGTCAAGCTGATGTATGACGTCAAGACCACCAATGCCGCCACTCAGTACCACTCCGGCCAGGAGCTCCACGCCGACTACGCCGCCGGCAAACACTTCGGCTCCCGTCATTCCGGGCCGTGGATGGCCGGCGCCACTGGCTACTTCGTCGAGCAGACTTCCGACGACACCCTCAGCGGCGTCTCGGTTGCCCCCTCTCCCGGCCTTTACGATGCAGGCCGCCGCGGCCGGGTCCTCGCCGTCGGCCCCAGCCTCGGCTACCTCAACGCCCGGCACATCATCTTCATGGCGGACTGGCAGCACGAAACTCTCGTGCGTAAC
>JBAUGH010000571.1:0-2994 GCA_049679565.1 Acidobacteriaceae bacterium | reverse complement strand
AGCTCGAACTGGTCGTTGAGGCGCCGGCTCAGGTCCTCGAAATAGGGTTGAAGGGTAACCGGGTTGCCGGTGCCGATCCAGTAGGTGTTGCCGCCGGTGGCCTGGGTCACTTCCTGCAGCAGGTTCTGCCCCGCGTCGTTCTCATAGGTGGAGCGGTCGATGCGGCCGGCGCTCCGCCAGTAGATCGAGTAGACAACCAGGCCGGCGCGGGCCGAGTCCTGGATGGCAGCCTGGACGTAAGGGTCGTCGGGATCGTAGCGGAGCTCGTAGCGATCGACGCCGTCCGTGATCATGACGACTTCGCGGCGGGCAGCGCGATCCTGCGAAGGCCAGCGTTTGGCGAGGTCGGAGAGGCAGAAGTAGGGGCTGGCGCTGATGCCTGCGGCGCCGAGCGGCAGATGAATCTGCTGCACGACTTTGGCGTGGTCGGCGGAGAGCGGGCCGGCCATCGCCGCGCGGCCGTTTTCCATGTAGGCGACGGCAACCTTCACATTGGGCGGAAGGCTCTGCACGAAGTGGGTGATGTCGTCGAGCTCGCGGCCGAGGCTGGAGCGGGCGCCGTCATCGATCATGACGACCAGCTCCACAGTGGCGTCGGGCCCGCGGAAGGGATGCCAGCTCGTGATCTCGCTGCGCTTGCCGTTGACCTCGACCTGAACGCTCTGTTGCGGGATCTCGGGAGCGGGCGCGCTGTTTTGTTTGGGGAGCACGGTGACGATGGCCGCGCCCTGGCCCTGGCCTTCACTCTGCGCGAAGACAAGGGGGGAGGCGGCCACGAGCGCCGCTGCGACGGCGAAGGCGATGGATCGCTGGTTCATGGATTCCTCTTTCCTGCGCACCGGCCGATAACACAGGAGTGAACGCCCTTTGGCCTGGGGATGGGGCCGGAGCGCCTGCTCTTCCACCCGGTTAGATGAATGCAAAGAGGAAATCGTTACAACTCCGGGTTGAGGGTCGGAAAGCGGCTATTTCATCCGGAAGTCGACGCAGTCGCGGCCAAAGCAGAGGCGCCAGGAGCCAGGTTGTGAGCCATCGAGGATCTGAAGCGGCATGGGGCGCTGCATCTGCGCGTCGTGGCTCGAGGCGGTCTTGAGCAGCGTATGGTCCCCGATGTCCATCACCAGAAAATTGCCGCCCACGAAGCCCATGCCGTACGCTCCCGCAGGCAGGGTGTGGCCGCCGACGGAGAGCGGAACCTCGGCTAGCAGGTAACCCTGGTACCTCTCCTTGACGGTGCTGGAATAGCCGGAGGTATCGACCAGGACCGCGAGGATGTGATGGCCGTCGGGGAGCCGCATGCCCGCGGAGTTGCGCATCTGCGTAGTGGCGGACTGCCCGGCGAAGTAAACGGTGTCGGGGAGAATCTTTGAGGCTTCAGCCGCGTGCAAAACGGTGCCCGTGGTTTGCGCTGCGGCAAGAACAGGAAACGCAATGACTGCGGTGAGCAGGACACAGGCGGCGCTGGAGATGCGGGTCACGTTCATGGTTGGCCTCTTCACGTTCATGTTTGGTCCATTGTGGATGCGTGCCGAGTATAGACCTGTGCGGTGGCGGGGGCGAGGATTTCGCTCGCGAATCCCTTCGTACCGGATGCGGGTTGGTTAGGGAGCGCGCGAGACTTTACTATCGAACGTATGCCGATGAGCCAGAATCAGGCGCCGCGCTGGCGCCTGGTGCGTGAAGCCATGTCCGAGCAGGGCATCGAGTCGCTGCTGGTGACCCATTTGCCGGATGTGCGCTGGCTGTCCGGGTTCACTGGTTCGAATGCGGCGCTGGCGGTGACTGCAAAGAAGGCGGCGCTGTTCACTGACGGCCGCTACACAGCGCAGGCGCGTGCGGAGACCCAGGGCGCGCGAGTGACGATCGCGAAGAAGTCGGCGCTCCAGGCGGCGTGCCGGCTGCTGGAAGAGTGGGCGCGCCAGGCCCGGTTCGAGCAGGCGGGTTTCGATCCCCAGCACACCACCGTGGCCGAGCTGGCGTTGATGCGGGCCGCGGTGAGCGGGAAGAAGTGGCGCGGATTCTTCGCGGCCCTGCGGAAGCCCCTGATTTCCGCCCTGCGCATGGTGAAGGACGCGACCGAGCTGGCGCAGATGGAGAAGGCAGCGGCCCTGGGGTGCTCGCTCTTTGAGGCGATCCTGCCCCGGATGGAAAGCGGCATGACCGAAGCGGCGCTGGCGGCGGAGCTCGAGTATCTGGCGAGACAGAACGGCGCGGAGGGAATGTCGTTCGAAACCATCGTGGCGTCCGGACTCCGGTCGTCGATGCCGCATGGTCGAGCGACCCAGGCCAGGCTGCCGCGCAAGGGATTCGTAACACTGGACTTCGGTGTTATCCTCAAGGGTTATTGCTCGGATATGACGCGCACGGTGCACATGGGACCGGCGCAGCGGGAAGAGCAGGCCGCGTACGAGGCGGTGCTGGAAGCGCAGCAGGCGGCGGTCGATGCGGTTCGTCCGGGAGTGGCCTGCGGGGCAGTCGATGAAGCTGCCCGCAGCGTGCTGCGCAAGGCCCGACTGGGGCGGTATTTCAGCCATTCCACGGGGCACGGCGTGGGACTGGAAATTCACGAGCAGCCCCGGATCGCAGCCGGACAGGACATGCCGCTGGCCGCGGGCATGGTGATCACGATCGAGCCGGGAGTCTATCTGCCGGGCCGGTTCGGGATCCGGATTGAAGATATGGTGGCGGTAACCAGGACGGGACACCGGATTCTGACCCCCGTCACCAAAGGCTGGATTACGTTATAGTCGGTCGAGGTAAAGGGGCGAGGCGCGCGGACGAAACGATGAATGCGGAAGACATGAATGAGCTGAAGGAACTCATCGAGTTCCTCAAAGAGAACAGGATCGGCGAGTTCGATCTGGAGCGGGGCGACCTCAAGGTCCGCATCAAGTTCGCGCAGGAGGGCGGCGCGGACCTGGCCGGGCTCACCCGCCTGCTGCAGGCGCAGGCAGCGGCGGCTCCCGCGCCCGCCCATCCCGCGGTGGTTCCGGC
>JBAUGH010000570.1:0-8968 GCA_049679565.1 Acidobacteriaceae bacterium | reverse complement strand
CACATGGGGAGAGGGTGGGCACCATCATCGCAAATTTCGGCGATGGATGGAATCGTTCATTTAGCCCAGATGAAGCGGACGAAAGAGGTGTTGTCCGTAACCAGAAAGGTTCCCCGCTCAGGGAGTGGCGAAGTCGCTGTCTGACGGGGCATTTCAGGAAATTTGCCTAGTTAAATCAGCAATTTGCCTGAAAATGTCACTCGGGGAAAAGGCGCATCAAGCCGCGGGCGGGAAGCTCAGGCGCGGTGAAATTCAGTGAAATGTTTGTTGATTGGGTGAATGTCATGGCTGCCTGGTAACCGCCGCGGACCGCGCCTTCCATGGTTGCGGGCCAGCTGGTGGCAGTCCAGTCGCCGGCGAGGAAAATGCCCGGCCACGGGCTGACGGGCCCCGGGCGAAAAGGATCGAGGCCCGGGCGAATGGAGTAGGTCGCGCGAACTTCCTTGATGACCGCAGCTTTGAGGAGGGTGGCCTGAGCGACGGCGGGGAAGAACTGCGCGAGCTCGCGCAGGGCGAGATCAATAATGGCCTGGCGCTGCATGGGGACGAGGGAGCGGGAGGCGCTGACGACCAGTTCGAGGTAGCTGCCCTCGGCACCGCGGTGGGTGGGCTGGAGACGCGACTTGTTGAACATCCACTGGATGGTGGTGTCGAGCAGGACGGCGTGGTCCAGATCCGTGACTTCGCGATCGAACCAGAGGTGGATGCCGGTAATGGGCGAGTGCTCGAACTGAGCGAGCCTGGCGGCGAGCTCGGCTTTGCCCGGGGCATCGGGCAGCGTGGGGAGCAGGCTGGCCATAGCCTCGAAGGAAAGCGCGAGGATGACAGCATCCGAGGAGAGGGTCCGTCCGGCGGCGGTGACGAGCCATCCGCTTTCCGAGGGCGCGACGCTTTCGACGCCGGCGCGGAGAGAGACCTGGCCGCCCCGGGATTCGATGTATCCAATCGCCGCGCTGTAAAGCTCGCTCAGGGGGGTAGAGGGGATGCCCATGCGGCCGGATTCGGGCGAGAGCAGGAAGGATTCGCGAAAGACTTTGGCGGCGTAGTGGACAGAGACGCGGTCGAGGTCCTCGTTCAGGGCGGAGACGAGGACGGGTCTCCAGAAACGGTCGATGGCGCGCTGGGTTTGGCCGTGGCGATGGAGCCAGTGGGCGAAGTCTTCGGCCGTGTCGGGGGGAAGGCCGGGCATGAAGGCGGCGAGGCCGCGGGCGATGGCGATTTTGTCGCGAAGAGAAAAAGCCGGCGCGCGCAGGAAGGCGAGGCTGGAGTGAAACGGCGCGGGCAGCGATCCGGGCTGGATGATGCTGGCCGTGCTTTTTGATCCATGGCGGCCGGGCGTGAGGAAGGTGAAGCGGTCGTACCAGCGGATGGAGTTGAGGACGCCGAGACGGCGGTAGAGGTCGAGGAGCGAGGTGCAGCGGCCGATGAGCACGTGCTGGCAGTTGTCGATGACCTCGCCGGTGCCGGGGTGCTCGTAAGAAGAGGCGCGGCCGCCGAGGTAGGGGCGGCGCTCGAGCAGGTGGACGCGGTAGCCGGCGTCGGCGAGCGCGCAGGCGGCGGCGATACCGGCGAGTCCTCCGCCAACGACGGTGACGGAGCGGCGATCAGGCATGGCGGGGACTGGATCCAAAGAGGCGATAGCGCAGGACCTGCAGGAGTCCGCGGAAGAGGATGGCGAGGCGGGTGGTCAGGGGGACGGAGACGCGCTCGGTGAAGACGTCGTAATTGCGATGTTCGATGCGGCGGAGCAGACAGTGATAGATGGTGATGAGGACCCAGAGGGCGGGGCGGGCGTCGGGGGAGACGAGCGGCAGGAGGTGGAAGCCGGATTTGTAATCGTCCTCGGCACGTTTAGCGATGCCGGCTAGCAGCTCGCGCTGGTTGAGGGTAAGGCCGGCGCCGTCGTGGAGGGCGGCGAGATCTTCGATGCGGACGCTGTAGCGGTCCAGGTCTTCGATGGGCAGGTAGATGCGGCCGCGGGCGGCGTCTTCTTTCACGTCGCGCAGGATGTTGGTGAGCTGGAAGGCGACGCCGGTGTCCTCGGCCAGTTGCTCGGCGCGTGGCTCGGAGTAGCCGAAGATGCGAATGCAGACGAGGCCGACGACGGAGGCGACGTAATAGCAGTAGCGGCGGAGGTCCTCGAAGGTGGCGTAGGTGAAGAAAGAGCCGGGGGAGCGGGCTTCGTCGTAGGCGGCGTTGCCCGCCTGGATTTCGAGATCCATGGCGGTGCCGTGGACGAGTTGATCGAGCAGCTCGAGGGGGATGTTGCAGCGGAGGCGGGTGTCGGCGAGGGCGAGGAAGACGGGGTCGGTGGTCGATTCGCCGGCAGCGGCGCGGTGCCATGCATCGAGCCAGGCGGCGAGGTCGGCGCGGCGCTGGTCGCGAGAGCGGGACTCGTCGTCGGAGATATCGTCGGCGTGGCGCATGAAAGCGTAGACGGCGCAGATGGCATCCCGCTTGGGTTTGGGCAGGGCGAGGAAGGCGTAGTAGAAATTCTTCGCTTCGCGGCGGGCAATCGCGGTGCAGGTTCGATAGGCGGCCTGAAGCTGAGGGTCTTGACTGGAGGATGGCGCGCTTGCGGCGGTCAAGCAGCGCCCCGGCCAAGGAACTTTTTCAGGAGGGCGTCGAGCAGGAGGCCGAGCTTGCGCGGTTTCGAAATCACCGGGCGGGCGCGGAGGACGTTGTAGTCCTGGCGTTCGATGGCGCGAAGGATTTCAAGGCCGCCGCGGGAGAAGAGCTCGAGGTCGAGGGCGAGCTCGGGATCGACCATGCTGACGAGAGGCAGCCCGGCGCGGAAGAGGGCGGCGGTGACATCGACCTCGGAGCGCATCAGCTCGCGGAACTGGGGAGTGAAGCTGCGGGCGGCGATGATGAACTCGTCGACCCCGAAGCGGTCCATGTCTTCCTGGGGCAGATAAATGCGGCCTTTGAGGTAGTCGACGCGGACATCCTGCCAGAAGTTGGCAAGCTGGAGGGCGGTGCAGGTCTTGTCGGAGAGGGCAAAGCGCTCGTCGTCGCGATAGCCGCAGGCGTGGAGAACGATGCGGCCGACGGGGTTGGCCGAGTAGCGACAGTAGTCGTAGACATCGGCCAGGGTGGGGAAGCGGGTGAGGGTCTGATCGCGGCGGAAGGCGACGAGGAGGTCGGCGAAGGGCTCTTTGGGGATGTCGCAGGCGCGGATGGTTTCGGCGAGGGCGACAAAGACGGGATGGCGGGTTTCGCCGCGATAGCAGGCGTCGAGCTCGGCGCCCCAGAGATCGAGCAGGGCGAGCGAGGCGTCGGGATCGCCGACTTCGTCTCCGAGGTCGTCCGACAAGCGGCAATAAGCGTAGATGGCGTGGAAGTGGGGGCGAAGGCGCTGGGGCAGAAACCAGGAGGCGACGTGGAAGTTTTCGTAATGGGTCTCGGCGAGGCGGCGGCACCAGGCGCGGGCCTGATCGAGCGTGGGGGGCTCGTCGGGGATGCGGTATTCGGGCGGAAGCGCGGCCCAGCCTTTCTCGATCAGGTCCTGCTGTGCAAGATCGCTGGTCATGGGCAGGGGCGGTTCAGGGAATGATCGCCGTTTTGATGTCGCCGGCGCGGTTCATAAGGCGGCGAAAGACCCGGTTCAGCTCGGAGAGCGGGGCGCGGCTGGTGATGGTGTCGCTGGAGCGGAACTTGCCGCTGACGATGAGGTCGAACGCCTTGCGGGCGGCGGCGGGAGTGTGGTGAAAGCTGGCACGCAGGGTGATGTTGTTGTAGTGCAGGCGGTTGGTATCCAGCTCGACTTTGGTGCCAATCGCGCATCCGCCAAAAAAGTTGACCGTGCCGCCCTTGCGGACCATTTCCACGGCCCACTGCCAGGCCAGCGGGGTAGCGACCGCTTCGATCGCGATATCGACACCGCGCCGGTGGGGAGTGAGCGCCCGCACGGCGGTAATGGGATCGGAAACTTCGGTGATCTGGACGACTTCGGAGGCGCCGAAGCGGCGAGCCGCTTCCACCTGCTCGTCGCGCTTGACGACGGCAATGACACGCAGGCCAGCAAGCTGCGCGAGGTGCATGAACATGAGGCCAATAGGGCCGGCGCCGATGATGGCAACGGTGTCGCCGGGGCGAGGCTGGCACTCGTCGAGGCCGTGCACCACGCAGGCGAGGGCTTCGGTCAGGGCAGCGTGCTCAAAGGAAATGCCGGCCGGGATGCGCAGGGTGTTCTTCGCGACGATGCGGGCGGGGATGAGGAGGTATTCGGCGTAAGCGCCGTTGTTGAAGAGCAGGTTATCGCAAAGGTTTTCCTGATCGTGTCGGCAGTAGTAGCACTCGCCGCAGGGGGCGGAATTGAGGGCGACGACGCGATCGCCGGGGCGGAAGATGGCGACGCCGCGGCCCACCTGATGCACAGTCCCCGCCAGTTCATGGCCAAAGGGGATGGGGGGCTTGAGCATTTTTGCGTGATAGCCGCGCCGATAGACCTTCAGATCGGTGCCGCAGGTAAGCGCGGCATGGACGCGGACCACGATTTCGCCGGCACCCGCCTTCGGCATCGGGACCTGCTCAATACGCAGGTCTTCCCGGCCGTGCAGCACGGCGGCTGTCATTTGCGCTGCCATCGTCTTTATTCTCTCAAACTCGGACCCGTTACGGTTGGATGAATATCTTCATCGATTCGGCGCAGGGATTTGAGGCGATATTGATGGCTTCCACAGCGTCATTGAGCGAAAAACGGTGGGAAATGAGCCGGGTGAGGTCGAAATCCGCCCGGTAACCGCCGAAGACGATGCTTTCTACTTCGTTTTCAAGCAGGAACGAGGACCTATAGGAGCCGAGGAGAGTCTTTTCGTCCATGCAGACGACGGCAGGGTCGAAAGTGGCCTCCCCATGCTGGGTCTGGGCGAAGAAGAGTACGCGGCCGCCTGGACGCGCGGCGTCGATGGCGGTGCGGATCAGGCCATTACCGCCGACGGCGAGGATGACGACGTCGGCTCCACGGCCTTCGCTGGCGGCGCGAGTGGCGGCGACCACATCTTCCTTGCTGGCGTCGATGGGGTGATGCAGTCCGTAGTGCGCGGCGATGGTGTGCCGCTGCGGATAAAGGTCGGAGGTGAGGACTTTGGCTCCGGTGCGCGCGGACAGGGCGGCGTGCAGAATGCCGATCGGTCCCTGGCCGATGACGAGGACGGTTTCGTCAGGTTGGAGGTCGAGGTTGTAGATCGCCTTGTAGACGGTGTTGACCGGCTCGACGAAGGCGGCCTGCTCGAAGGAGACGCCGTCGGGAATTTTGATGAGAGCGCGCTCGACGATCCAGGGCATCACGCGCACGTACTCCGCGAAGCCGCCGCCGGAAGGCTCATAGCCGGCAGTGCATCCGACGCGCTTGTAGTCGTTGCACTGGGCGAAGGTCTTTTTGCGGCAGTAGTAGCAGTTGCCGCAGGGCGCATGGTGGTAGACCATGACGCGGTCGCCGACCGACCATCCCTGGACACCTTCGCCGATGGCGGCGATGACGCCCGCGGTCTCGTGGCCGAAGATGCGGGGCGCGGAATGGGAGCCGGTGTGGATCTTCTTGAGGTCGGTGCCACAGACCCCGCAGCAGGCGACCCGGATGAGCACTTCGCCGGCGGAGATTTCGGGGACAGGGACGGTCTCGACACGGACGTCGTTGATGCCGCGGTAAACCGCGGCGCGCATGATCGTGGGGATAGAAGCAGGGGCGGTGACCTGCAGATCGCTGGATGTAACGGTAGCCATGGGGACTCTGAGAATCAATGTACCGAACCGGCAAGGGAGCGGGAAAGGAAATTCGCCAGCTCCTGGGCGGCAAGGCGGCTGTTTTTTCCGAGGCGGCGGAGGGGTCCCCAGTGCGCCGGGCGCAGGGCGGCCCAGCGGGCGAGCGAAGGCACGTGGACCTGGCCCTGTTCCCCGATGAAGCGGTTGAAATCGGGGAGCTTATCGTTGGGGCCGTCGGTAACGGCTTTGAAGCAAAGGAAGGCGAGGCCACGGTCGCGGGCGATGCGGGCGACGGCTGCGGCTTCCATATCGACGAGAGTGGCCTGGTATTTTTCGGCGAGGGTGCGCTTTTCTTCCTGACCGGCAACGTGGTCGAGGGTGACGAGTACCTGGCCCAGCCGCTGGCCTTCTTCCGAGGCGGTGGGGAAGCGCTCGCCGGTTGCGTCGTCGATGACTTCGCGGACCTGGACGGCTTCGGGCGGCCGGAGTCCGCAGGAAAGGGAACCGGCCCAGCCGACGGAGACGAGGGTGTCGACGCCGCCGGGGGCAAGGACGTGCTCGACAGCGCGGGCCACGGCAGCGGCGCCCATGCCGGAGCACGCGGCAGCCACCTGGATGGAGCCGATGTGGCCGCGGAAGGTGTGGTCGTGACGGCGCCAGTTTTGGACGAGCGGTTTGAGTTCGCCGGGAAAAGCAGCGACGATGCCGATGCGGTTCATCTGGGAATAGCTTAGGCCATCGGAGGGCGACAAAGAAGCCGAGGTGTTTTTACGCCGCCGCCGCATACCCATGTTCCCGGAACCAGTCGATGGCGGCGCGCAGAGCCGGATAGACCGGCACAATGTGGAATCCCAGCTCGCGTTCCGCCTTCGCGGACGACGCGTACATCTTCTTCCTACCCATGCGGACGGCCTCGACGGTGGCGCGCGGCTCCTTGCCGCGAAGTTTGCCGGTGATGATCTCGTCGAAGAAGGCAAAGATCATGGCGACCGCGGCTGGAACTTTCATTGTCGGCGAAGGCAGGCCGGTGATGGCAGACATCTTATCGAGGATCTGCTTGAGGGTGAGGTTTTCCCCGCCAAGGATGTACCGCTCGCCAGGCCGGCCCAGCGCGGGGTTCACGGCGTCGGCGTGGGTGCGCGCAACTTCGGCGACATCGACGAGGTTGAGGCCGGTATCCATGTAAGCCGGGAATTTCCTGTTGAGAAAATCGACGATGATCCGGCCGGTCGGCGTGGGCTTCAGGTCAGCGGGGCCGATCGGGGTCGTCGGGTTCAGGATGAGGACGGACTGGCCCTCGCGCGCAGCCTGGATGGCGACCTGCTCGGCCATGAACTTGGAACGCTTGTAGTGGCCGACCATGTCGACGAGAGAGACAGGAGTGGCTTCATCCACGATGGTTCCGTCGGTGTGGAATCCCATGGTGGCCACCGACGAGGTGTAGACGACGCGTGGAACATTTTCTTCCCGGGCCATGCGCAGGAGTGCTCTCGTCCCTTCGACGTTGGAGCGATACATCGCATCCGGATCGCGCACCCAGAGGCGATAGTCGGCGGCGACGTGGAGGATGGCGTCGCATCCGCGGATGGCCGCGCGGAGCGATTCGGGCTGAAGCAGATCGCCGGTGACGGTTTCGGCCTGCAGGCCTTCGAGGTTGGCGAGGTTGCTGGTGGGGCGCACGAGGAGGCGGAGCGCAGCGCCGCGCGAGGCAAGCTCGCGGGCGACATGGCCTCCGACGAAGCCGGTGGCGCCAGTGAGGAAGACGGTCATAAGGAAGCCGGGAGCTGGGAGCCGGGAGCCGGAAGAAAAGCGGCTGGGAGCTTCATCGCTGCTCCACCGCGAGCCAGGCGGCGAGTTCACTGACTGGGAGGCGGACGCCGACGTAGAAGGCTCCAAAGAGGCCGTACAGGGCGCTGGCTTCGTCGAAGCGCATTTCGTAGATGAGCTGCTTGAAGACGCCGGGGTTGTCGGCGTAAAGATCGACGCCCCACTCCCAGTCATCGAGGCCAATCGATCCGGAGATGACCTGCTTGACGGTGCCGGCGAAGCGGCGGCCGATCAGGCCGTGATCCTGCATCATGCGGGCGCGGTCGGGCATCGGCGTGGAGTACCAGTTCACCTGCTCGCCGCGCTTCTTGTCCATGGGGTAGAAGCAGAGGTATCTCGCCTCGGGGATAACCGGGTAGAGGCGCGCGGACATGGCCGCCCCCTGGCGGGCCATCGTTTCCCTGACGCGCGCGTCCCAGGCCTCGGAGTACGGCTCGATATTTTCGGCGGCGAGCTGCGCATAGAGCTTCGAGGAGGATTCGTAGAGGCCGAGTTCCACGATGGAGAGATAAGAATGCGTGGGTTGCAGAAAACCGCCCAACGCGGTGCGCGCCAGGTCTCGCTCGATTTGGGCGAGCTGCTCGAGCGTGTCGCGGTAGTGAACGAGCATTAGATCGCCCTTGTGTCCCAGCTGGGCGAAGAGGGCGGACTGATTCGGGTGGCCGTCCGCGGCAGGGTGCTCGCGCGGGGCGAGGAGCGCAGAGGCTTCGGCGAGAGCGCTGTCGCGGGCGGCGCTGTCGAGGTGGCGCCAGGCCGGCCAGTCGAAGCGAAACATCTGGTGGAGCAGGCTCGATCCATCGAGCGTGAGCGGGAAAGGGGGTAGCTCGGGCATGTTGGGTTCATTCTACGAGAGGGTGGGGAAGAAGCGTGTAGCGTTCAGCGTTCCGGTAGCGATCGAGCACCGTCGATTACCGGCCAACGACAGAAGCAGAATTGCTCGCCCCGGCCTGAGTCCTTTTAGGCTGCTTCACGACCGATTCCGCTTCGCGGGGTCCATTCGACTGCGCGCCGGCGAGGTATACGCACGCTGGAAGTCTCGGTTGCGGTGCGCCGCTCAGGATGACATTCGTTTTTTTAGCGAGTGGAGGTGGATTCGTCGGCGTAGAACGCGGCGATTTCGGCGGCGTATTTCTGGGTGACGACCCGGCGGCGGAGTTTCATACTGGGAGTCAACTCGCCCGAGTCGAGCGACCACTCGTCGGGGATGAGGCGGAAGCGCTTAATGGCTGCAAAGTTGGCGAGGGTCGCGTTGACCTTGTCGATGACGGCCTGGTATTCGGCGCGGACTTTGGGATCGTCGATGAGCTGCGCGCGCGCGGCAGCGGCAATGCCGTTCTCTTTCGCCCACGGCTCGAGCGCAGCGAAGTTCGGCGTGATGAGCGCGGAGGCGAATTTGTGGCGATCGCCGACCAGAGCGCAGTTGCCCACCAGGACG
>JBAUGH010000569.1:0-2322 GCA_049679565.1 Acidobacteriaceae bacterium | reverse complement strand
AGCCAGAAGGGCGAGTTGGTTGCCAGCGCCATGATGTGCGGCAGGAAGTAGCGCATGGAATTCATGATGCGGATCGCCGACTCTCGGTCCTCGATGCCGACGTGCACGTGGAGGCCGAAGATCAGATTCGATCGGGCTACGAGTTGCAGGTCTTTGACGACCTGGTGGTAGCGGGGATCGGGATAAATCTCCTGGGTGCGCCAGTCGGCAAAGGGATGGGTGGCGCCGGCGACCAGCACCAGGTTGTGCTCCTGGGCGAGGCGGATCATCTCGCGGCGGAGTTTGTAGAGGTCGGCGCGCGCCTCCTCGATGGTGCGGCAGACCGTGGTTCCCACCTCGATGACCGACTGATGCATCTCGGCTTTGACGCGCTCTTCGAGGCGCATCTTGCCCTGGGCCAGCATCTCGGTGGCAATGTGGGAGCGCAGATCGCGGGTTACCGGATCGATGGTCTGATATTCCTCTTCAATGCCCAGGGTGAAGGAAGGCCGCATCGTGCTGCCGTTATAGGACGGAAGGCCACCGCGAATCAAGAGAATTTTCGGGACTGGCGGTCCAGGCAGCAGCTTGCGGCGTTCGATCCGAAAGGTTCCGCGGACGGACGACCCGCGTCGTCTGCTATTCAATCGACGTTACGGTATCGACGGCGTTGCGGTCGGCACCGGGGTCTGCGGTCTTTTTGGTTGCGGGCTTCCCCGCGAGGCGCCTGGCTGCCTTCTTTGCCGGCGCTTTGGCACTCGCGCCCAAATACGCGCTCCAGTGGAACTCAGGCACCTTCGGCTTCGCGGCTTTCGCCTTCTTCACCGCGAGGTCGGCGACCGCATCGACGATCCACGCGAAGTTCTCCGGCCCGACGGAGTGCAGGTCGGCGTCCGGGGCGGGATTCATGAAGTCGATGGCGTAGGGCACGCCGTCCTCGACAGCGAATTCCACCGTGTTGAGGTCGTAGCCGAGGGCACGGCAGAGGGTGAGCGCGTCCTTTTCGACTCGCTTGAGGAGCTTCCTGTCCACCGGCGGGGCGTCCTTCACGTAGCGATCGGCATGCGGGCGGCGCGGGTCGTAGGACATGATGCGTACCTTTTCCTGGCCCACGACGTAGCAGCGGAAATACTCTTTGAAGTTGACCGCCTTCTGCAGCATCATGCACAGGTCGCGGCTCTTGTCGTAGGCGGCGAAGAACTCTTCGCGGGAGTGCACGTGGTACACGTCGCGCCAGCCGCCGCCGTCTACCGGTTTGAGAAACGAGGGAAAGCCGATGTAGGCAAAGACGCGGTCCCAGTCCAGAGGGAACTGAAGGTTGCGCATAGAGCGCTCGGTTGTCCCGGGAGGATAGTGCTTGTGGGGCAGGATCACGGTCGGGGGCGCGGCGACGCCCAGTCTGGCGGCCAGCGAGTAGTTGAAGAACTTGTCGTCGGCCGACCACCAGAAGGGATTGTTGATGACCGCTGTGCCGTTGAGCACGGCATGCTTTAGAAAGGCACGGTAGAACGGGACATCGTGCGAGATGCGGTCCACGATCACGGACCACTGCGGCGGCAAGTCGAGGCGGACTGCGCCAATCTCAACGAACTCAGCCCGGATCCCGTCGATTCCCTTCTCGTTGATCTTCTCCACCAGCGCGCCGGGAAAAGTATTCTCCATGCCGAACAGAACTCCGATTTTCTTCACCCTGGCCCTCCCTGAGAGGAAATTCGCCGGACAGAAACAAACGAGAAGCGTGCCCGCAGACTCCGATGTCTCCACATTAGCCGACCTACGCGGGCTCTGCCACACAGCGCGCTGAAAAATGCGCGCAGAGGCGCGGCTCACCGTCGCTTCAGCGCCTCCAGTTCGTCGAGCGTCTTCGGCCAGTCCTGCTTCATCAGGCGCGAGAGGCCGCGGTCGGCCAGCAGCTTGCCGCCGGTTTGACAGCGGACGCAGTAGTCGGTCTCGTTATCGGCATAGCGAATGCGCTGGATCGGCTCGCGGCACCGCGGGCAGGGTTGGCCGAAGTTCCCGTGGACTGCCATTTCAGGCCGAAACGCCGTCACCTTCTCGGGAAATCCTCCTCTCGCCTCCGCGGTCAGGCGGTCGATCCAGAGGCGCAGCGTTGCCTGTGTCGCGGAAAACAGCCGCGTCCATTCTTCGTCGCTCATGCGATGGGTCAGCAACACCGGCGAAAGCTGGGCAGCATGCAGGATCTCGTCCGAGTAGGCGTTTCCGATCCCGCTCACGAGGCGAGGATCGGTGAGGGCGCGCTTGAGGGTGCGGTTCTCGGATGTGAGCGCGGCGCGAAACGCCGCCTGATCGGCGCTGAGCACTTCGATTCCGCCGGGATCGAGA
>JBAUGH010000568.1:0-3139 GCA_049679565.1 Acidobacteriaceae bacterium | reverse complement strand
CCGCCTGCGGCATCCTGCAGATACAGCCCCCCCCCCGGAGCCGCCTTTCATGGAAGTCCCCGTCCTCATGCGCACCCTGAACGAGATCGAGCGAGCCCTCACCCGACTCGACGACATCGCCCTCCGCAACCGCCTCCGCGAAGTCGAGGATGCCGTCCGTCAGCTTGACCAGGAAAACGAAGACCTCGCCCTCCAAAACGCCAGCCTCCGCCAGAGCCTCCGCGGCCACGGACTGCCGCCGTCCGCATCTTTGCTGCCCGGTTCTGTGCCCGCTTCGCCCCCCAAATTCTCGCCGCTCCCCTTCTCCTTCTCCCGCGCAGCCGAATCCGACGCAGGGAACGTCTCCGGCTCCCCTCTCTGCGAGCCTCTCAGTCCCGATGAAGAAACTCCCCGCCTCTGGCACATCACCCACTTCTTTACCTTCTAGGCCCAGCCCGCGTTCAGACACAAAAGGGACTGTCGCGCAGACAGTCCCTTTTCTTCGAACGAAGAAATTCAGGCCGAAATGTTCACCCGCAAAAGTGCTCCCGCCCTCAACGACCCGGGAAGGGAAGCAGGGCGCGCAGAACCGCGGCACGGTCCTTCTTCCCGCTCACCGATTCCACTCCGGCCAACTGCCTCTCGGCTTCAGAACTAAGTTTCAACTCCTCAATCGAGCGAATCCCGGCAAAGTGCGAACTGACTGCGGCAAACGGCCGCGCACCGAGTCCCTGTCGTCCGGTTCTCCTGCCACTGGAAATCGAAATCACCTTCATGGGCCGAGTATAGTTCTGCCCCTTACCTCAGTACCACGTCACCAACGTAATTCCCTTGCCAATCGTTAGGCGCGCCTGTCACCCTAAAAACAGGGCCGGGACTGTACCCAGGCCAGTCCTATTTAGGTCAGCAGGCCTGCCCGGATTCCAGCCTCAGTAGTTCCCCGGCTTGGGCCCAGGCCCACTCCGGAACTCCGCCTGATACCCCTCCCGGAACCCGTGCCGATTGTCCTCCTGCAGCGGCGGAGGCACCCGAGGATTCCGGAATCGTGGATGCCGGCCCGCATCTGGCCGCAACCCGTTGTGGACGTCCCCCCGCGCCGCGTGCACGCCCTGCCGATATCCCTGTTGCGCCGCCGCTGATCGTGGGTTTGAATTCGTCGTCAGGGAGGAAGCCGTGCCGTTCGAGGATCCGCGGTCCGCATCCCGCCAACCCCATCGCGCGAACCGGGCAGTTCGTCACCGCCGATCCACTCCCTCCCCGGACTGTTTCTTCCAAACACCAAAGCTGCCGCGGAGGTTGCGTTGTCCGGAAAAATTCCCGCGCCCATGTCACTCTTTGCCATAAACTCCCGTCTAATCGAAACGCATCGGCCACGTTGCCGACTGGCGCCGTAGCTCCGAGGAAAAAAGAGGCCCCTGCATGATGTTCCGGAGTTTCCCCCACTTTTGCCGCCTAGCCGCCTCTCTCCTCCTTCCTGCCTGCGCAGCCTCCGCCCAGCTTCCCAATCGCATCCGCCAGCCGATCGATCCTCAGTCCACCTTCTCGCTCCCCGGCTCCGTGAACCCGCGCGTCGCCGCCGCCTACGACCTCGGCCGCCTCGATCCCGCCACCCCCATCGCCGGCATTACCCTCGTCTTCCAGCCCACCCCCGAACAGAAGGCTGCCCTCGACGCTCTTGTCGCAGCCCAGCAAACCCCCGGCTCCACCAGCTACCACGCCTGGATCACCCCGGCGGAATACGCCGCCTTCTTCGGCCTCAGTGACGCCGACCTCGCCCAGGTCCAAAGCTGGCTTGAATCCCAGGGCTTCAACATCGACCGCGTTTCCCCCACCCGCACCAGCATCACCTTCTCCGGAACCGCCGCCCAGGTCGAGCGGGTCTTCGCCACCGAGATGCACCGCTACGCCGTCGATGGCCGGCAGCACTTCGCCAACGCCACCGCCCTCGCGATTCCTTCAGATCTCGCCGGTGTCGTGGTCGCTGTTCGCCATCTCAACGACTTTCGTCCCCACTCCCAGGTCCGGTTTCACACCGCGACGGCCGTTGCCGCCGCGCCCGAGTTCACCTCGTCCCAGTCCGGCGGACACTTCCTGACCCCTAAGGACGTAGCCACAATTTACGACGTCAATCCTGCGTATAACTCCGGCTACAACGGCAGCGGACAGACCATCGTCGTGGTCGGCCAATCGGCAATCAGCACCACGGACATTACAAATTTCCAGACCGCCGCCGGCCTCACGACGAAAGCGCCCACCATCACCCTCGAGCCCGGCACCGGCGCTGCCGCCACTTCCTCCGGCGATGAAGCCGAGTCCGATCTCGACCTCGAATACGCCGGCGCCATCGCTCCCGGCGCCACCATCGACTTCGTCTACGTCGGCAGCAATCAGAACTACAGCGTCTTCGATGCCCTCAAATACGCCGTCGACAACAGACTCGGTTCCGTCATCAACATCAGCTACGGAACCTGCGAACCCGGCCTCAGTTCCTCTGACTACTCTGCCCTCGAAGCTGTACTCGAACAGGCCGCCAGCCAGGGCCAGAGCGTCATCGCTGCTTCCGGCGACACCGGCTCCACCGCCTGCTTCGGTGCAAAAGGCACCCCCCTCACCCAACAGGAAGCCATCTCCGTCAACTATCCCGCCAGTAGCGCCTACGCCGTCGGTCTCGGCGGCACCGAATTCCCTTCAGCCGACGTAGCCACTTCCAACTCCACCTACTGGGAATCCGCCAGCGGCAGCGACGTCATCGGCTCTGCTCTTTCCTACATTCCCGAACAGGTCTGGAACGACGACAGCGCCCAGGCCGGTATCCAGTTCGGCGCCCAGTACGCGCTCTCTTCCGGCGGAGGCGGCGTCAGTGCCTTCACTCACCGTCCCGCCTGGCAAACCGGCGTCACCGGCATTCCCTCCGGCAGCTTCCGCCTCGTCCCCGATATCTCCCTCGATGCCTCCGCCCAGAACGCCGGCTATCTCTTCTGCACCAGCGACACCTCCGCCTGGAGCACCGGCCAAAAGGCCAGCTGCAATTCCGGCTTTCGTGACTCCACTACCCAGGACCTCACCGTCGCCGGAGGCACCAGCTTCGCCGCGCCAATCTTTGCCTGCATGCTCGCCATGATCGACCAGAAAGAAATCGCCAGCCAGGGCGTCGCCAACT
>JBAUGH010000567.1:0-15470 GCA_049679565.1 Acidobacteriaceae bacterium | reverse complement strand
GACGCCTGCACCGGATGGGGCAGCATCGACGGCATGCGTCTGCTGGCGGCGCTCGCTCCGGCGGCTCTCCTGTCGGTCGCCGTTCCCGATCGCGGCAACTTCGGCGACGCATGCCTGGACGGCTTTGTCGACGAAATCTTCACTCTCAACAATGCCGGCTTCGCAACCCTGCTCATCTGGAACATCACCTCGTCGCAGCCCGCGTTCGAGGTGCCCAGCGTGACCTCGTTCCCGCTGGCGATCAGCCCCGGCGCCTCCATGGACATCGTGATCCGCTACAAGCCCACAGCCGCCGCGCCGCAGGGCGGGCTCATCACGATCTTCAGCAACAGCCTGTTCAGTCCGCAGATCATTCGCGTCACGGGAACCGGCGTGGCTCCGCATCTCACCCTGGCCATCGCCGATACCGGCAACTTCGGCGACGTGTGCGTCGGCTCCTTCCACGACGAGCCGCTGGTCGTGAATAACAGCGGTCACTGCACGCTGCAGGTGAACGCCATCACCTCCAACTCCCCGGAGTTCCTGCCGCCGGAGGTCCTCTCGTATCCCATCACCGTCGCGGCGGGAGCGTCGGTTTCGCTTCCCCTCCGCTTCCAGCCCACGCATCACGGAGCGGCTGCCGGCACCATCACCGTTGCCAGCAACGACGCGCGCGGGCCGCAGTCGCTCCGCGTCTCCGGAAATGCGCCCGCCGGCAAGCTGGCCGTCTGCGGATCCGCGTACTTCGGCGAAGTGGATTGCGGCATCGCCCAGAAGACGCTCTCCATCTGCAACGTGGGCGACTGCAAACTGCGCATCGCCAGCGTGGAGTTCAGCCGCAAGCGGCACAACTTCCGCCTGATCAATAACCCCTTCCCGGCCACCCTGCACCCGGGCTCCTGCCTCTGCGTGGTGATCGAATACCGCGCCAGCTGCGAGCCGGAATGCTGCGATCTGGTGATCAGAAGCGACGATCCCGCCGATCCAGTCAGGGTGCTTGACGTGGTGGCCTTCACCCGCTGCGAGAAGAAGTGCACCTGCGAAGCCAAAGTCTCCTCCTGTGGATGCGGCTGCGGCGAAAGCGATCGCTGACCTCCGCAGCATCGGCCATGGAAACCTTTCCCTCCTGAACACGGGGACCTGTATCAACCCATACGGGTCCCCGCCCGCCTTGCCGGTCAGTTCCCCTCTGCCGGAGTTCGCCCCAAAAAGTCGCGTAACGCTGAAACGCCGCGCCCTCCCTGCGCACTATGGCTGCAGACAGTTCCCATCGGACATTCCCCGCCTGTGGAAGGAAGAGCCATGAAATCGGATTCCATCGCCGTGCAGCCGCTTTGCGACGCTCCGATGCGCCTGATCCATTGCTTTTGCTACTTCTGCCTGATTCTCTCTGTTCCCTGGTCGATCTGGGTCGCCAGCGGCTGGTTCGGTCTGCTGCTCCACTTCCAGGTCGCCTCGGGTGGCGCGTGGCTGCTCGAAAGGATCCTCCGCCGGCCCCGGCCCTTCAGGAAAATGCCATGACCCTCGAGAACCGCAGAGTCTCCCCCCGTCCGCGGACTCTCTCTGAGCCCAGGCGTCTGCGCCCGGCCTCCGTCGACCACGCTCTTCATTCGGGCCGCCCGAACCCGGTGCTATACTTGCGTCCTCTTTCAGGGACAGGCACCCGCTTGCAATTTCAAACGTTCGATGCCGAGTACATCGAAGCGCTTTGCGCAGGGGACCGTCGCGTGCAGGAGCACTTTGTTGGCTACTTCACCGAGCTGATCCATCTGAAAGTCCGCTCCCGGCTGCCCTCGCGACAGGCCCAGGACGATGTGCGCCAGGAGACCTTTGCCCGGGTTTTAACCACGCTTCGCAGGGAAAACGGCCTGCGCCAGCCCGAACGGCTGGGCGCGTTCGTAAACACCGTCTGCAATAACGTGCTCTTTGAGCAATACCGCTCTTCCTCCCGCCAGCAGTCGCTCGATGCCGACGATCAGCCGGAGCTCCCTGCAGGGGACGCTGCCGTCGACGACGTGGTTGCCGCAAGACAGCTCAAAACGAAAGTCAGCGAGATCCTCAGCGGGCTCTCCCCGCGCGATCGTTCTGTGCTGCAGGCGATCTTCATCGAGGAGAGGGACCGGGAGGAGGTTTGCCGCGAGATGGGCGTCGACGGGGAATACCTGCGGGTCCTGCTCTTCCGCGCAAAACAAAGCTTCAAAAGCGAGTACCTCCGGCGCATGGCCTCCGGAACTCGCGGAGAAAAGGCTTGAAACGGTGAAAGCCGAAGCATCACTATCCTGCACAGGGCGGCATGGGAGGCCGGCCGATGGAACATAGCGAAGCAGTCCGGTTGATGGCGACGGAACGATATCTCCTGGGCGAGTTATCCCCTGAAATCCGCGACGCCTTTGAGGAGCACTTCTTCGAATGCCAGGAGTGTGCGCTCGACGTTCGCGCCGGCGCCGCCTTCATCGATGAAGCGAAGCTTCAGCTGGCCGCGCCCACTCCTCTTCCGGCAGCTCGGGTCAGGCCCGCTCCGCGCTCCCGCGAATGGTTCGCCTGGTGGAAGCCCGCCATCGCCGTGCCCGTGTTCGCCACCCTCCTCCTCGTCATCGGATACCAGAACTTCGCCACCATTCCGTCTCTCCGCTCCGCCGCCCGTCAGCCGCGGCTGGCTCCCTGGGCCACGCTGCACGTCGGAACCAGGGACGGCGCATCGCTGCCGGTGGTGGCCGATCGCAAATCCGGAGCCGTCCTGCTGATCGACGTTCCCGAGACGGCAACCTACTCTTCTTTTGCCCTGGCTCTCGATGACCCGCAGGGGAAGCAGTTCTGGGCAGAGACGATCCCGGCGTCGGCGACAGAAAACGGCCAGCAGGCGCTCTCCCTTCTCATCCCGGGAACAGGCTTGCAGCAGGGCTCGTATGCGCTTACTATCTCGGGCATCACTGCACAGGGCAGCCGGACCCAGCTGGACCGGCGCGTTTTGGATGTTCGCTTTGACGAGTAGCACAACTCTCCCCGGAAAGTGAGCACGCATGCCATGTCTGGCGATCCTCTTCCCAAAGAACATCGGTACGATGCGCAGGCCTTCGCCCTCGAAGCCGATCTGCAGCTTCCCCTCCGCGCCGTAATCCCGCCACAGGCCTTCGTCGATCTGCCGAAGAAGGGCGGGTATCTTTCCGAGAGGGCCCGCGACTACCGCCTCGAAGGGGTTATTTCCTATCGATCGGCGTATACCCAGGTGGCCGGCAATCGCGATCCGAAGCCGGGCCACGGCTACGTGACTCTGGCTACCGCGGTTCTCGAAGACTTCAACATCCTCGATGTGGTGACCGCGGATCGCGTGGTTGCGCAGGTGTCCACCGAACATCCCCTGGACGGCGATGTGCCCACAGTAACCTTCCTCGGCACGCGCTTCGACAACCTGCGGATCGCAGGCCACCCCGTCCGTATCGATCTCGATGCAAATTTCCTCGGCGAGAAGCCGGGCAGCGATGCTCCCTGGTCCACCAGCAGCGGTTTCCGCGATCGCGTCGCCGCTCAGCGCGACCACATCCGCCACCAAACGAATCTTCCCGCGGAGATTGCCGAGCGATACAATCGACTCCCGTCGAATCCCGGTCCCCAGGAGTCGATCGAATGTTCTCTGGTCCAGCACGCGGAGGGTTCTTACCCGGGGCGAACCTTTGGCCACGTGATCGACATTCCGCACTTCGGCAGGGTCTATCTGGCGACCGTCCGCCTGGTGGAGACGCGGGATCCGGATACGAAAGCCGTCATCACCCTGTTCCGGCTGACCATGATCGAAGCGCAGATGGGCTGCATCGGCAACGGAACGGCCTCGGGAGGCACCACCATCACCAACGGTGGCAAAAAAGGGTCGGGCTAGCCTGGGTTCCTGCCGCGCTGGCTCTCCTGGCGCTCGCTACAGGAGATCGGGCTCTTTCCGCCGGGGAGCAATTCCAGCGCGCCGTATCCATTTTTCAACACGGTCAATTGGCCGAATGCCAGAAGACCGCTGCCGATCTGGCAACGCAATACCAGAACGCCAGCCCCTGGTGGGCAGCGCGATTCAGAATTCTCGAGGCTCAGGCTGCTTCCTGGCGCGGAATGGACCGCGAAGTCCTTGCCATCCTCTCCCCCGAGCCTGCAACTTCTGCCGATCCCGATTCCCTGGTCCGCAGGCTCTCCCTGCTGGCCGGCGCCAACGCCGATCTGCACCGCTACGACGACGCAACAGCCTACCTCGCCAGTGCCGACGCCCTTTGCTCCCGCATGGACCGCGCGGTCTGCAGTCATGTGCTGGACGCGCATGCCAGCCTTGCCTACGACCGGGGGAACAATGAAGCCGCGATGCATTTCTACCTGCAGGAACTGGCCGTGGCTCGCCGGTTCGGCGAGCGCTTCGACGAAGGAACCACGCTCAGCAATCTCGCCGACACCTGCCTTCATCAGGAACGCTTCGATGAAGCCATCGACTGGCTGAACGCCTCCAACGAGGTCGCCAGGTCGCTCCATGCCGAAGACATCCTTCTGATGAACACCGGGAATCTGGGCTGGGCCTATTACAGCCTCGGCGATCGTAATCGCGGCCTCCAGTTGTTTCAGGACGCTGAACGCCACGCGGTTGCGCTGGGCGACACCGAGGGCATCATCCTCTGGCTCACCACCAGCGGCTACGCTTACCAGGATGCCCATCAGTTCTCCCACGCAATAGAGTCCTACCAACGCGCGCTCCAGCAGGCCCGGAGCATCGGCGACACCCAGGAGGTCATCAATTCCCTGCAGGATCTCGCCTACGCTTCCATCGATGCAGGCCAGGCGGAGGCTGCCGATGCTTATCTTCACCAGGCGAATCCCCTGATCGCCGCCGGCGGCAATCGTCTCGACAGCCTCGACATCACCCTCGCTCGCGGCCGCATCGCCGCCGCCCGGCGTCAGGCCCCGCAGGCCGAAGCCCTCCTGCTCCAGGTGGAAGCCGATCCCCTCAGCCAGCTGAGTATGCGCCTCGCAGCCGAGCATCAGCTCGCCCGCCTCTACGAAACCGAAGGCCGTATCGACGATGCCAGGAAAATGTACGCCACCGCGCTCGCCACCTTCGAATCGGCACGCGCGCAGATCAAAAACGAAGCTTCGAAGTTACCCTACTTTGCCAATGCCACGCCGATCTATGACGACTTCATCCGCCTCCTCATTTCTCAGGGAAAGACCGAAGCAGCCCTGGCTGCCGCCGACCAGAGCCGCGCACGCACCCTCGCGCAGGGCCTCGGACTCAATGCCGCTCGCCCTGCTCTGCGCGCTGCGTCCTTGCGCCCCGGCGCCATCGCCGCCCGCGCCGGAGCCACCCTGCTCTTTTACTGGCTGGGCGAACGGCAGTCCTGGCTCTTCGCGATCACGCCGCGCAAGACCCGTGTCTTTCCGCTTCCACCCGCCGCCGAAATTGCCCGCCGCGTCGAACGCTACCGCCAGGCGCTGCTCGGCCCCGAAAATCCCCTCTCCGCGGGCGAAGACGGCCAGTCGCTCTATCGCATCCTCGTCGCCCCCGCTCAGGCCTGGCTGCCCTCCGGCGGCAATGTCGACGTTCTCTGCGACGGGGTGCTCAGCGAGCTCAATTTCGAAACCCTCATCGTTCCCCGGCCGTCTCCGCATTTCTGGATCGAGGACGCCAACATTGTCTCCGCCCCGTCGCTCCTGCTGCTGGCTTCTTCAAAACCGGAAGACAGCGGAGCCGGCAACCTTCTCCTGATCGGAAACGCCATTTCTCCCGGCCCGGATTATCCCCGGCTGTCGAATGCCGGGCTGGAAATGCGGCAGATCCGCCGCCACTTCCCGCCCCGGGAAGAGACCGTATTCGAAGGCCCGCAGGCCAGCCCCGGCTCCTATCTGCAATCCGCCCCGCAGCGGTATTCCTATATCGACTTCGTTGCCCACGGCGTTGCCAGCCTCGCCGACCCGCTCGACTCCGCCATCATCCTGTCCCGAACCCCGGCCACCCCGGATTCCTTCCGGCTTCATGCCCGCGCCATCATGCAGCGTCCCATCCATGCTCGCCTGGTGACCATTGCCGCCTGCTACGGCAGCGGCACGCGCGCCTATGCCGGCGAGGGGCTGGTCGGTCTTTCCTGGGCATTTCTCTACGCCGGCGCGCACAGTGTGATCGGCGCGCTCTGGGAAGTCAGCGATGCGTCGACGCCGCTCCTGATGGATGCCGTGTATCAGGGAATCGAGGAGGGCCTCGCCCCCAGAGTTGCCCTCCGCCGTGCCAAGCGATCGCTCCTGCACGGTCCGTTTCAGCGTCCGTTTTTCTGGGCGCCTTTCCAGCTCTATACCGGCAGTTAGCCACTCTCCCCTCCGGTTGCAGGATTTTCTCCGCCCCTACTGATACGAAAGTTGTACGGCCTTCACTACCCTGCAGAAGGGTGGCAGCGCGCGCCTCGCAGGAACGACTCGCGACCCTGATCGCGATCCGCTTCGCTCCCCTTTCCACCAGAGTCCCCCGGAGGAGCCGTATGTTGTCTGCAGGCAGGTTCATGCTTCGCGTCCCCATCGATGTTTCGCGGGTACCCGATTTCACCCCGGGCCGCCGGATCAGCGCCCTCGCCTGGAATCGCCAGGGCTATCAGGAGCGGCGGCTGGTCACCTTTGAAAAACAAGACACAGTTACCGTTACGTTTGAGCTGGACGAGGCGCCCGAGTCTCTGCAGGTGGCGCTCGGGCCCGAAGCCGCCGCACCGTCTGACCTCCGCCATCTGCAGACTGCCTTCGTGACGGTGCCCCCCTCCGCCTGGCACGCGTCCGCGGCAGTCGAGCTTCCCGCCATCCGGGTTTCCGCCTGGGACTGGTGGTGGTGGCAGCACTGGCGCCAGAACTTCCACGTCACCGGCCGCGTGGTCAACCCCCTCGGTCGCCCTGTAGCCGGTGCGATGGTTTCCGCCTTCGACATCGACGCCTGGTGGTGGTGGACCACCCAGGAGGAGGTGGGAACCGCCGTCACCGCGAGCGACGGCAGCTTTTCCATCGATTTCACCCGCTGCTGCGGATGGTGGCCGTGGTGGTGGTGGGCCACCCGCGACTGGCAGGTCGATGTCGCCCTGGTGGAAAGAATCACGAGCTTTGTGCGCCGCTATCCCGGACTGGGTTTGCTGGCGGCCGCGGCCAACTCTGTGCCCAGTCTGGAAATCTTCCAGCCGCTGCTGACCTCGCGGGCCCGTCCCCTGCCTTCCATGCTCGCTGCGAGCCTTTCCCAGGCTGGCAAAACCATCGATCCGGCGGTGCTCGAGCAGATTCGCGAACGGCTCGTCGAAATCCTTCCCCGGCGATTCCCGCTTCCCGTCTGGCCCTGGTCGGACTGGGCTCCCTGGGAGGATTGCGGCGCCAACCTCACCTTCCGGGTCAGCGAAACGCGCGGAGACCAGACCGCCGTCCTCGTGAATGAAGGAGTCGCCAGCGCCCGCTGGGATATTCCCGCATGCTCCGATGTGAAATTGATCGCCCACGAAACAAGCTGGTGCCGTTCGAGCGCGGACTGGACTCTGGTGGACTATCTTTTCCCCCAACGCCGTTCCATTTCCGCGGGTGAGAAACAGCGCCCGCCTTCGGTGGAGATTCTCTCCTCCGCCGCGTCCCAACCCGCGCGTGAAAATCGCCTCGGGGCGTAACCTGGACGCATCCCCGGCGCCTGGCTTGTGAGCGGACATCGAAACCGCGCGGATGCGGCTTCAGTGCAGATTCGGATAGGTCCGGAACGCAACCAGATCTGCGTCGAAGAAGGTCCCGCTTAAACGGGAGGTCTTCAGAAGAACCTCGAAGTAAGGGAAACGATCCACATGGAAGGTGCTGCGAAGCTTTTCCATCTGCGCTTCCGAGGTCAGAAACGCCACCGCTGCCCCGGTCGCATCCGAGTCGGTTCCCGCCAGGATAATCACCTTGCCGGTCTGGCTCGGATTCGGCAGGCATGCGATGACTGCATAGCCGATCAGGCTGTCGGAATTGAGGGGCACGGTATACACCGGCTGTTCGCCGGGACCCGGCTTGCGGTTGCGGACGATTTGCGAACCATGCTGGTAGTCGTAGTCGGTCACGAAGTTCAGCTGGTCGTCGAACAGATCGTCCCACGGGACCGCCTTCTTCCCGCCGATGAAGATCACGTTGTCCCGCTTGATCTGGTCGGCCGTGAAGTAGCGCGCCAGCGTCAGATAGTGCGGGTAGGTGGCCGGGACTTCGCCCGCCAGCGCCTGCGCCGCCCGCACCGCCCCGAACGTCACCAGGTTGTGATTCAGCACCTGATACGCGTCCTGCTTCCGGTCCGCGCTCATATCGGAAGACTGGATCTGCTGGATGAATCCGCGCGACATGTAATCGCCCAGCGTCAGCGGCTTCCCCGTGATGTCCTCCATCACGCTGGCCGAGTCGTCGGGCAGCACCAGATCCGTCTGCCGGTGCGCATCGAGAAAACCACTCCAGAAAGCCGCCAGCGCCGGCTCGCTGTCCCACGGGTGCAGCGCCCGCTCCATGGCGCGATTTTCGAGGTAGAGCACGACCGAAACCACCGCCAACCCGGCCGCCACAATCGGCCAGATCAGCCGCCCGATCGTTCGCCGCCGCAGAGCCGTGTCGCTGCCCGCCGCTTCGACAGCCGCTTCCCGCACAGTCGGTGCCGCGTCCGCCACTTCCGGAGCGCGCCGATGAAACACCAGCCGATACGCTCCGCGCGGGATTTCGAAGATCAGCGCTTCGCCCGCACCCGCGGACTTGAAGTAGCCCTCGATCCGCTTGCGCAGTTCGGTCGCATTCACCCGGACAATATTGTCCGATCCGCGATCGTACGAGGCCGGCCGCCCGAACACCTTTGCCCCGATCTCCTGCTCATGGATTTCCGGGCAGCCTTCCTTGAGCGACTGCCGGCCAACATAAAGCAGGAAGTCCCGCAAGCGAACCGAGCGGCTGAATTGCTCACTGGCCGCCACCCGCTCGATTAAAGCCCAGCGCTCCTCCACTGAAGACTCAGCCTCAGTGCCATGCGCCTCCGGTTTTTCGAGTATGGACGCCATCGGGGACCCGCAGATACGCTCCCGAGTCTAGACCGAACGCGGGAACCCCCGCAATCTGTCTTTGGAAAGGCATCCACAGGATGCCTTTCACGGGAAGAACCCGGCACGCTCCGATCCCTCCGATATCACCATAAACAACTGATAAACAAACTGTTATATGCCTCTTAGCCGTAAAGACTCGCGCTCTTCCGGTGAATTAACTTGCGGACCCCGGACGATCTTCCAAGAATGCGCGGTTGTGGTCTCATATCCCGCTGCCGGGATCACACCGGGGAACGGATTGATGGGAGTTCTGCTCCATCCGCTCCTCATCATCGGTGTCGGCCGGACAGCGGGGGGATGGCGGAACGCGCCATCCCGATGCAACCGCTTTCAACTTGTGGAGGGAGACGAGTTATGACGCAAATCCATCGCAGGTGGGCCGCAGTGTGCGCCCATTTCCCATTCAGGCTTGGGCTGTTGTTCGTGCTCTCAGGCTGCTTTGCCCTTTCCGCCTCCGCCCAGTTATACCTCGGCGCGATCGGCGGACAGATTGCCGATTCCTCCGGGGCCAGCGTCGCCGGAGCCAGCGTAACCGCCGTCGCAAATGCTACCCATTTCACCACCACCGTGACCACCGGCGGCGATGGCGCCTTCCAGATGTCGGGCCTGCAGCCCGGAACCTATACCGTTACCGTGACGGCAGCCGGCTTCCGCAAGGAAACCCGCGTCGGCGTGGTCCTCACCGCCGGACAAACCGTTCAGCTCACCATGGCCCTCCAGCCGGGCACCGTGAACCAGACCGTGGAGGTCACCTCGGAGACGTCGCTGATCGACACGTCTTCCCCCACCCTGGCCACCACCCTCGACACCAAAGAGGTGACCGACCTGCCCAATGAAGGCCGCAACCCCTACGTGCTGGTTACCCTGGCCGCGGGCACCGTGGATACCGCCTCCGGCGGCTATTTCCAGGGCAAATCCAGCCAGTTCACCAATCCCTACAGCGGCGTGGCGGTGCAGGTCACCACCGACGGCAGCGGCGGCCACAACCGGCTCACCCTCGACGGTATTCCCAACGATGCCGCCGAGCGCTTCTCCGGAGCCAGCTACACGAACTTCGTGCCTTCGCCCGAAGCCGTGCAGGAAGTGAAGGTCGAAAACGGGATCTTCGACGCGCAGATCGGCCACGGCAACGGGATCGTCACCAACACGGTCGTGCGCACCGGTGACAATCACTTTCACGGCGCCGCTTACTACGTCTTCGAGAACACCTATCTGGACGCCAACACTTACGAAAAGGCCGGCAACAATCAGCCCCGCAACAACAATCAGGTCAGCCAGACAGGCCTCGTTATCGATGGCCCGGTCGACATTCCGAAGCTCTACAACGGCCACGACAAGACATTCTTCATGTTCTCGTTCGAGCGCTACGCCACCCACACAGCTATCAATTACAGCAGCCGCGTTCCCACCACCGCCGAACTCAGCGGAGATTTCTCCGGCCTCTGCGCCAGCTTCGATGCCAACGGGTTGTGCACCTCCGGCGTGCAGCTCTACGTGCCCAACTCACCGGTCGACGCCAACGGAAATCGCACCCAGTACTACGCGAACAACAATATCTCCGCGGCCCTCAACACCACCGGAAAGGCGTTTGCCGGCTATTTCCCCGGCCCCAACGTGGCCAATGCAACCGCCCTGTCCAATCCGAATTACATTTCCACGCAAACTTCCTATCCCAGCACCTATCCTTCCTTCATCGCCCGCTTCGATCACGCCTTCGGACAGAAAAATAAAATCAACGTGATCGGCTTCCGGTCGGGGCTGACGCAAAGCTATCCGCTCCAGGGATTCCCCAAAGGCATTGGCCCCACCACCAGCGGAACCGGCTACGGCTACAGCGTCTACCGCAACAATCGCGGCGGCAGCGTGGACGACGTGCAGCAGTTCTCGCCCACCATGGTGCTGGACTCGCGCTTCGGCGTCATCTATCACCCCTTCGGACTGGTCTATCCGGGGAATTCCAACTTCAGCCTGTCTTCTCTGGATATGTCGAGCACCGGTCTGCCGTACAACACCTTCCCCGGCGAGTACATGAACAGCGACGGCTATGCCGGCCTCGCGCCCGGCGCCGGCGGCCAGATCAGCGAGGACGCAGTCGGTTCCCTGGCTGAAATCCTGACCAGGGTGTGGGGACGCCACTCAGTGCGCTTTGGATTCGAGGGCGAGGTGAGCCGCTATAACGTGCAGAACCCGCAGAGTGGCTTTGGCACCAACGCCACCACCAGCCCCGGCTTCGTCTTCGACCGCAGGTTCACGCAGAAGAACGTCAACGCGGTCGTGGGCTCCGATGCCGCTTCCGGCGATCCCATGGCATCGATGCTGCTGGGCTATTTCGCCTCCGCGAACTACAACGTCAACATCGCCTATGCAATGCAGCAGATCTACGCCGCGCCGTTCGTGCAGGACGACTGGCGGGTCAGCAATAAGCTCACCCTCAACCTCGGCGGCCGCTGGGACTACGAGTCTCCCTTCACCGAACGTTACAACCGCATGATCTCCAACTTCTGCACCACCTGCTCCAACCCGCTGCAGGGTTCGGTCAGCAGCCTCACGCTCAACGGCGGCCTGCAGTTTGTCAATCACAGCGACCGCTTCCCCTACCCGCGCGATCTGCATAACTGGCAGCCCCGTCTCGGTGCCGCCTATGCCGTCCACCCGAACACCGTCGTCCGCGCCGGCTTCGGGATGATCTTCTTCAACACCCTCGAGTCGCCTTTCTCCTCCGGTTACAGCCAGTCGACCAGTTATACCTATGCGGCCAATGCCGCCGTGAACGGAACCGCAGTCAATACCATGACCAATCCGTTCCCCACCGGCGTCACCCTGCCGACCGGCAATTCCCTGGGCCTGGGGACGGCCATCGGCCAGAACGTCAACTTTAACGACCCGCATCACGTACAGCCGCGCAGCGCCGATTACACCCTGAACATCCAGCAGCAGTTCGCGGGAAACCTGGCCCTGCAGATCGCCTATGTCGGCGCCCGCCCCACTCGCCTCGAAGTGAATCACAACATCAACTTCCTGCCCGCGCAGTATTACAACCAGGGCAGCGCTGAGGTCGCCTATCTCAACGGCAACGTGAACAATCCCATGGCCGGGCTCATCCCCAACAACACTACCCTGAACAAATCCACCATCCAGCAGTACCTGCTGCTGGTGCCTTACCCGGAGTTCGGCAGCGTGACCGAGAACTACTCCTCGATCGGCACCGCGCCCTACAACGCTCTGCAGGTCCAGGTCAGCCGCCCCATGAAGAATCGCTTCTCGCTGCAGGGCAACTTAACCTGGGATAAGGTCATGCTGCACACCAGCTATCTGAATGCGTTCGACACGCACCTCGCGTCCATTCAGGATTCGAACGCCACCATCATCGCTAACGTCTTCGGTACCGTCGAGCTGCCGCGCTTCGCGGCAAAGCCCTACGCCGAGAGGCTGGCCCTGGGCGGGTGGGAGTTCAACGGCGTCTTCCGCGCCGCCAACGGGAATTTGATTTCCGCCCCCGGCAGTGTGGATATCATCGGATCCGTCCTGCAGGCGAACCCAACCTACGCGCGCTACTTCAACACCTGTTACGAGAACTCCAGCGGCGCCCTCGTGCAGTCCACCGCTTCGGCCCCGGCCTGCGATGCGGCCTCGCCCAATCCCGCGTACCGCCAGCGCATCTCCTACACCTCGCAGTCCAACAGCACGGTCATCCCCGTGCGCCAGCGTATTCATCCTCTGGTCGACGCCTCGCTCTTCAAACAGTTCGCCATCGGCGAAGGCCGAAGCTTCGAGATCCGCGGCGAGTTCTTCAACATCCTCAACACCGCCAACTTCGGCGGACCCGGCACCGGGATTGGCAGCTCCACCTTTGGCGTCGTGACCCTGACCCAGGCAAACGATCCCCGGATCGGACAGCTGACCGCCCGCCTCAACTTCTAGGAGCCGGCGTCCTCTCATTGCGGCGGATTTCCGAGCGGCCCGCTCGAAAGTCCGCCCTCTCCTGATCGGAGGTCCTCGACTCTCCGGCGCGAACCGCGGTAGTGTCAGGCTGCTCGATCCGGTTGTGCCTGCGCAATCCGCAGAGCAAGACAGAACCCTGGGAAAGATGCCCGTGCGGACTGGACGCCTCCTGAAGATCATCGCTCTCGCGACTCTGTTCGCGCCGGCTCTGCACGCACAGGCCCCGCTGGCTCCTCCCGATGCTCTGCGCGAGGGATTCCGCACTCCGCCCGCCGCCGCCCAACTGCGCTGCTATTGGTGGTGGCTTAAGGGCAACACCACCGCTGACACCATTACCCACGACCTCGAGGCCATGAAGGCCAACGGCTATGGCGGCGCCATCCTCGTCGATGCCGACGGTTCCGGCCAGCAAGGCAACCTCGAAACCCCTTCCGGTCCGCCCATCGGCAGCCCGCAGTGGCTGGCCCTGTTTGTGCACGCGCTGGCCGTGGCCCAGAAGCTGGGGCTGGAAATCAGCCTGAACGTCACCAGCCGCTGGGATGTCGGGATCATCGGCGGCGCGACCGTCACCCCCGAAGATGCCATGAAGCTGCTCTCCTGGTCGCGCACCACCGTCACCGGCGGCGGCCTCAGGACCGTGCCGTTGCCCGCTCCGCCCGCGGAGAACAGCTTCTATCGCCCCATCGCCGTCCTCGCCTATCCCTTGCGCCACGGCCCCGCTTTGCCCGGCTCCCCCGGAAGCGGCCGCGCCCCCATTCTGCATCTCGCCTTTAAAACCGCTTCCCGGGAAACCGGCTTTTCCATGCCCCGCTCCGATCGCGTGCTCCGCAATGCGCGTTCAGTTCCCGGAGAAGAGGATGCCGAGCTGAGCGACGTCGTCGATCTCACCTCCCGCATGGACAAGGACGGCTCCCTGCAATGGAACTTTCCCTCCGGCACATGGGAAGTTCTGCGCATCGGCTATACCGATACCGCTGTGCATCTCATGAATTCTGCCGATCAGCCCGTGGGACTGCCCCTCGACGCCATGAGCGCCGCGGCCTTCGACGACTACTGGCACGACGCCGTGATGCCGCTGCTCCAGGCCGCACAGCCGTACATCGGCGCCAGCCTCCGCGCGCTCGTCACCGACAGCTGGGAGGCCGGCGGCACCAACTGGACCCCCGGCTTCCGCGAGGAATTTGAGCGGCGGCGCGGCTACGATCCTTTGCCGTATTTGCCCATCGTCGCCGGCCGCATTCTTTCCAGCCGCGATACCAGCAACCGCTTCCTCTTCGACCTGCGCCGCACCGTCGCCGACCTCATCGCCCTGAACTACTACGACCGCTTCGCCGACCACGCCCGCCGCCGCGGCCTCGAAACCCATCCGGAAGCAGGCGGTCCCCACGGCGCCCCCATCGACGCGCTGCTCAACTTTCGCAGCACCTCTTACCCCCAAACCGAGTACTGGGTCGTCTCCGGCACCCACCGCGCCACCGACGACGAGCGCTTCTTCGTCAAGGAAGCCTCCAGCGCCGCGCACATCTATGGCAAGCCGTTTGCCGCTGCCGAAGGGCCCACCAGCATGAATCCCGCCGCCTGGTCGGAGTCCCTCGGAGGCGATCTGCAACCCACCATCGACTACGCCTTCACCGAAGGGCTCAACCGCCTCTACTGGCATGAATTCACTTCGTCGCCCGCCTCGTACGGCCTTCCCGGCCAGGAATACTTTGCCGGCACTCACCTCAATCCCAATGTCACCTGGTGGAAGCAGGCCGGCCCCTTTCTCCTCGCCCTCAATCGCGCCCAGTTCCTCCTCCAGCAGGGCCGCCCCGTCAGCGACCTGCTCTATTTCTATGGCGACCAGGTTCCCGGATTCGTCCGCCTCCGCGCCGACGATCCCGCCCACGTCCTGCCCGGCTACGACTACGACGGCATCAATGAAGAGGCGCTGCTCCATCGCATCGCCTGGAACGGCGCCGCCCTGCGCACGCCGGAGGGCGTCGAGTATCGCGCCCTCGCCCTGCCCGACTCCCGTACCCTCTCCTGGCCCGCCCTCCAGTGGATCAGCCGCTTCGTCCGCCAGGGAGGCCTCGTCGTCGGTCCCAAACCCTCCGGGCCGCTGGGGTTGATTTCCAGCGACACGCAGGCAAAATACGCCCGGCTCGCCGATCGACTGTGGGCCGGATGCGAAAATGGCGGGTCCGTCGCAAACGACGGCCGCGGCCGCATCTTCTGCACCGCCGACGCACGCAGCGCGCTCGGGGCGATGGGCATCGCCCCCGACTTCTCCTATCGGCTCGCCGGCACCGACTCAGATTCCGGGAAGGATCCCGCCCTCGAGTACGTCCATCGCCGCACCCCAGGCGCCGACATCTACTTCGTGCGCAGCAACCGCACCGCCCCCCTCCAGGCGACGCTCTCCTTCCGCATCCACGGTCGAGCTCCGGAGCTCTGGGTCGCCGACGACGGAAGCACCACCCCCGCGCTGGT
>JBAUGH010000566.1:0-3606 GCA_049679565.1 Acidobacteriaceae bacterium | reverse complement strand
GACATGCGGCGGCGCAACCTCCTGAGCACCCCAGTCGTCACCGGCGCCGGGGTAGATCACATCCCAGCGCAGGTAATTCACGGCAATGACCTGAGGCGGCACGTTCTGCTGCTTCTCCAGCGGCCAGTCCACGGCCCAGCGGTCGGCGTTGCGGACCACGTGCAGATCACGGGTCTCGTCGAAGATGCCGACCACGGTGGACCAGTGGAGCTGCATCCTCATTTCCGCATCGCTCGCGCTCTCATGCAGCGGCTGCACATCGAAGCCATCCAGAGTTGCGTAGGTGCGCAGGCTGAGAGCCGATCCCCGCAAGTCGCGCTGGAAGGCCGCTTCCGTGAACTCCGCTTTGTTGGCGAGGTTGTTGTAGGCGCGATCCCAGTCGTTGAGGCGAATTTCGGTGCCCAGATTGTTAACCGCAGCCTCCGGCGTGGAAGGGGTTGTGACCAGCGTAGCGTTGGCGCCACCGCCGGCAAAGGCCACCGCCGAGGGAACGGGCCAGAGCGTGCCAACCACCACCAGGACAATCGTGGCCGCGAAAATGAGGAGTGCGAGCAGAGTTCCCTTCACGAGACCATCCTTCCCGACGCCACAGGTTCGTGTGTGAACGGTGTCACGGAGTCTTCCTGTTCCCCTTTGTCGCGACGGCGTTCGTCGGGAATGAAGGCGAGCAGAATCGCCAGGATGCTGCTGCCAAAGGGCAGCGTGCCCCACAGGACGCCCTGCCAATGCGGCGGCATCTGCGCCTGGTTCATCGGCTGGGCGGGCGGCACGCCATCCTTATCCCAGATGCTGATGGTGCCGCTCTCCAGTTGGTCCACCTGGCGCCAGCCGGCGAAGTCGAGCAGCGGGTCATAATACGAGTCGCGGACAATGACCCACTTGAGGCCGTAGCGATTCGCGTGTTGAAGTATGGCGCGCAGCGAATCCAGTCCGGCCTCCTGGTAGTACTTGGCGTTGGTCAGATCGGCGCCGCCGAACTTGGTCATCTCGGGCAGCATGCGCGCGGAGTTCGATTCGCCGTCGACGCTGGGAGCGTCGGTCTCGACGGACAGCCGCGAGAGTTTGTTGCCGAAGCCGAGGGTCACGTAGCGGAAATCGTCGTGGCCGTCGCGATTCAGCCACTGCGCCACCGGGGTCACGTCGAAATTGGACGCATCCGCCGGATGGAATGTGGACCAGGCCACGGCCATGGCACAGGTAAACGCGGCCAGCAGCGATAGCGGGATTACGGCCCGGAGGCGGAAACGATCGATCAGATACTCGACCATCGCACCGAGAATCGGCAGGGACAGAAGCTGGGCCCAATAGCTGAACCGCTCGTAGGTGAGCACTTCAAATGCCCGGCCAAGGAGAATCTTGCCTACCGGAGTTGTTCCGCCGAGGCCGATGAGAAAGCAGACCCAAAAGCCCAGCATCAGGGGACGCAGGCGCGGAACCCGGGCGCCGCGAAGAATAATGAACGGCAGCGCGAGAATCAGCGCGCCGTAAGGAATGACGAAGTAATTGATGCCCCACTCCGGGGACAAAATGTAGTTGGCGCGGCTGGCGTGCGGGATCGGCGTCTGGGTGACAGGGTAGCGGATCAGCGCGATCCAGTAGGGCAGCAATACCAGGGCGACGGCGGCACCGGTGACGACGGTGATGGCGACGGTTCGGGCGATGACAGCGCCTGCGGGACTGCGCTCGCCATGTTCGCGGTCCATCAAAGCCAACACGATCACGGGCAAAGCGAAGAAGACCGACCCGAAGATGAGGGTGACGTGGTGGACCGCAGCGGCCGCCATGAACAGGACCACGCCCTTCACAAAGGCGCGTCCCCGGCCGTACCGCAGCCATTCGAACAAATACGGCAGGGCGTTCAGGTAAAGCGGGGCAGCGGCCGTCGTGGGGAGCTGGCCGGCGGAATAGACCAGGAAGCTCTCTGCGCCGAGCAAAATGCTGGCCAGCGCGGCGTACGATGCAGCGCGCGGGCTAACCCACAGGAGCGCGAAGCGGTAAACGCCGACCGCCAGCAACAGGATGGCCGCGAACTGCACGGTCATGTAGGCGAGGTTCAGGCCAAAAACGTGAGAGAGAACCGCAACCCATTGCTGCGCCAGCGGCGGATAGGTGGTCTGCGAGAAGCCCGCGAACCACTTCGTGTTCCACGGATTGAACCAGTGGTGGGCGTAATGCGAGGCGAAAAAGATGTGGAGGTTGGTGTCATACGACTTTAGTGGCAGCTCCATGAGCAGCAACGGAAGATGGATCAGGACCGCCACCATGAGGATGACCCCCATCGGTATTGGTCTTGCAGCACTTGCGACCGATTCTGTTCTCTGCACGATCCCCTCTTGAAAAAGCGTTAGATTGCCAATTCCTGAACGGCGGTTGCCTTTCGCGCCGCATCCAAGCACAGGCGGTGGAGATTGGTGGAGGACACGAACAGGTGCGCAGCCAACGGAAGCGGGTCGCTCGGAATCTAAGACCCTTGAGTTGCACTGGCACGCTGGTGACGCGTTTGATTGCTCGACCTGACGGTTTGAAAACTGCATGCGCGTTTTTATTCCTCGCGCTTGCCTGCCCTGGACGCTCACAGACCTACCAGGTAGGTCCTGACAATTCCGTGAAACAGCAGAACCAGCAGGGCCAGGCCCAGGGGCAGCAACTGGGCTGGGGATCAAGCATTGAGAATGCCCGTCTGGCGCGCGCGGCACAGCTGGCTCTGCAACGCGGCGACCACGCGCTGGCGCTTCAATACGCCCAGCGAGCGGCAGCGGCGGCGCCGGACAACGCCCAAATCTGGTTTCTCCTCGGCTACGCGGCGCGACTCGACAGCAAGTATGGTCAGTCGGTCGACGCCTACAACAAGGGCCTCAGGATCGATCCCTCGTCGCTGGACGCGCAATCCGGCCTGGCCCAGACCTACAGCCTGATGGGCCGCACGAATGAGGCCGAGACGCTGCTGAAGAAGATCGTGGCGACGAATCCAGGCCGCGGCAATGATCTGCTGCTGCTGGGTAATCTCTATCTCCAGTCCCGCGATTACAACGACGCTGTGGATATTCTGACCAAAGCGGAGCGCGCGGCTCCCGGGGCTCGGCCGGAGCTGCTGCTGGCGATTACGTACGAGAACCTCCACCAGATGGACATGGCCAGCCGTTACCTGGACATGGCCAAACGCCGGGCGCCCAACAACCCGGACGTGGAGCGCTCTCTGGCCGGCTACTACCGTTCCGCCGGCGACTACGCGAAGGCGATTGACGAGCTGAAGGCCATCCATAATCCTGGGGCCGACATTGTGGCGGAGTTGGCGTACACCTACCAGCTCGACGGCAAACCCGAAGAGGCCGCGAAGCTCTACGACCAGGCGGCGAATGCCGAGCCCCACGACCTCAATCTGCAGCTTTCTGCGGCGCAGGCAGAGATGGCCACGGGATCGATCGGCGCGGCCGATCCATTCCTGGCGCGGGCGGCGAAGATCGATCCGAATTCTTACCGGCTGCACGCAATTCGCGGCGACATCGCGAAGACCGAGGACCGCGACCAGGATGCGGTGACCGAATATATCGACGCCATCGAGAATCTGCCCGCTTCTCCCGTTGAAGGGCCGCTCTACGGCATTCA
>JBAUGH010000565.1:0-8803 GCA_049679565.1 Acidobacteriaceae bacterium | reverse complement strand
CGATGAGTTCTCTCAATATGCATGATCTGCTCGCTCATCTGTCGCACTGGAGCGACTATTTGCCCGCCATTCTGATCACGTTTGGTGTGGCGACCCTGGTGGCATGCGCCGTCGGTTGCTGCTCCTCGCCCTGCGAGGACAAGGACGACCTCTTCCATCGCGAAGTGTACTGAGCGTCCTCAGCGGCCGAATGAAGGCGCGGGCCAGCGCCTGGTTTTCGTTCTGCCCCTTACCTCACCTGGCGTAAGCTACTCCGCCAGCAAGCCTTCAATCTTTCCTGGTAAGCTGGCCCGTTTTCCTGCAAGCTAGCCCAGCGCCGCCGCCAGCGCCGTCCCGTTCGGCGATCCCAGCCCGGTGCAGGCGTCCCATCCCGGACCCGCCTTGTACGCGCCATTGTTGCCCTGGGTTATATCGTGAAAATCCTTGATATCCGGATACAGCGTCGGATTCACGAATCCCACCGGCGTTCCCTTCTTCTGATTGATCAGCGCCACCAGCGCGGCCCACAGCGGAGCCGCCGCGCTCGTCCCGCCCACCACTTCCTGCTGCCCATCCACCAGGATGTTGTAGCCGGATTCCGGCGCCGCATCCGCTGCCACATCCGGCACGCCCCGCCCGCTACCCGTGATGCCCGCGCTTGTTTGCCACGTCGGCAACGGAAATACCGCGCTGTACCCGCCGCCCGTCGCTCCGCCCTGGGTCCCGTCGTTCCACACCGTTTCTGAACTGATCGCCGATCCCGACCCGATCAGCTCCGTCCCCCCGCACGCCAGCACGTGGGGGCTCGACGCCGGAAAGTCCACATTGTTGCCGCCGCCGCTCACCCCGTCCGACGACCCATTATCCCCGGCCGCCACCGTGATCGTTACCCCCAGCGCGCCCGCCGACTGGCACGCGTCGTCGAGAGCCGTTACCGAGGTCTGCGCCCAGGTCGACTCCGGGCCGCCCCAGCTGATCGAAATCACCGAAGGCTTGTTGGTCGTGTCGTGCACCGCCGTCGTGATTGCGTCGATGAACCCCTGGTCCGTGTTGGGCGCAAAATACACCGCGATCCGCGCCCGGTTCGCAATTGCCCCCGCCACCTGGATATCCAGCGCCACTTCGCCGTCGGCTCCGTTGGGATCGCCCGGCGCATTCGTTCCGCCGTCGACCGACACCGCGACCACCGTGGGCGGCGTCAGCCCCAGTCCGGAAAAATACGTCTGGATATCGCTCGTCGTGTAGCCTCCGCCCAGCTCGATCAGCGCGATCGTCTGCCCCACCCCGTTCAGCCCCGCGGGAAACGCGTACAGCGCCGCTACCTGCGGCGGATTGAAGGGCGCAGGCTGCGCCGCAGCAGCCTTCCGCTTCTTTTTCTTCTTCAGGTTCTTCAGAAATCGAAAGTGCGGCCTGGCTACCGGCCGCGCGTCCAGTCCCAGCACCGCATCCACCAAACCGACATGGCTCTCCGGCAGCGAAACCGGCCCGGTAAAACTGTGATAGCGCCGCCTGGTCTTCGCCTCGCGATAATCGTGCAGCTCCACGCCGAACGCCTGCTCCATCGCCTGCGACGTTCCGCGCAGCACCAGGGTCCGCCGCGACAAACTCGAAGCCGATTCGTCCACCGCCAGCCCGTGCTCGTGCGCGAACGTGCGCAGCGCCTCAAAGCTCGCTGGATCGGCGGCATACTGCGCATCGAACTCTTCGCGCGAAACCCTCCGCCCACCCAGCGCCTCCAGGTGCAGCGGATTCTTCCGCTTCACGATCACCGACACGGTAACGATCTGTTGTGGCTGGGTACGTCCAACGTCAGTCGCGTTCGCAGGAACGGCGCGTTCGGAACGCGGCAGGACAATGCGCTTCTGAGCGGGGGAACTCATCGCAGGACCCTCCTCCGGATGTGGGCTCATCCTATCGCAATCCCCGCCGGTGCAAAAGCCCGCAATGTACCGTGCATGGAGGAGCGGCAACTAAGCACTGAGGATTCGTTACGGCTCCCGGTCTCCCTGCGCAGGCGGCGTCGAAATCACCAGAAACCGCACATCCTCGCCCGACCCATTCATCGCCTGATGCCGTTCCCCCGGGGCAATCTCCACGCCCTGCCCGGCCCCGAGTGTATGCAGCCGGGCCTCGCCCACCCGGCCCTCGACCTCCGTCGTCAATTCGCCCTCCAGCACATAGAAAAACTGCCGCGCCTTCCGGTGACAATGCCGCTGCTCCCGCGCCCCCGCCGGCATCCGCTCCTCGATGACGCTCAGCGATTCGCTTCGCACCAGGTGCCAACCGTCGCAAACCTCACCCCACACATAATGCTCCGCTGTAGCAGCACGAACCGGTTCGCTCAAAAGTCCTCCCTCTGGCTGGCAGTTCGCAGGCATTCCGCTGGAGGTTCGCTCGCTTTTGCCGAAAGTGCCAGCTACCGGCTACCCGCTGTAACGAGCTCCGCTCGTCACAGCGGGATATTCCCATGCTTCTTCGGCGGATTTGTCTCCCGCTTCCCATCCAGCATCTCCAGCGCCGCGATCAGCCGCCGCCGCGTCTCCCGGGGATGAATCACCGCATCCACGTACCCGCGCTCCGCCGCTACATACGGATTCGCGAACTGCTCGCGGAACTGGTGCACCCGCGCCGCCCGCGCCGACGCCAGCACTTCCGCCCGCCGCGCCTCGCTCAGCTTGCCCTCGCTGGCTTCCGCCTGCTTCACCGCCTCCGCCAGCTCGCGCCCGTAGACGATGTTCACCGCGCCCTCCGGCCCCATCACCGCGATCTCCGCCGTCGGCCACGCCAGATTCACATCCGTCCGCAGATGCTTGGAGCTCATTACGCAGTACGCCCCTCCGTAGGCCTTGCGCGTGATCACCAGCATCTTCGGCACGGTCGCTTCCGCAAACGCAAACAGCAGCTTCGCTCCATGCCGGATGATCCCGCCGTACTCCTGCTGCGTCCCCGGCAGAAAACCCGGCACATCCTCCAGCGTGATCAGCGGAATATTGAACGCGTCGCAGAAGCGCACGAACCGCGCCCCCTTCACACTCGCGTTGATGTCCAGCACTCCCGCCAGAAACGCCGGCTGATTGGCCACAATCCCCACCGAGCGCCCGTTCATCCGCGCAAAACCCACCACGATGTTCTTCGCGAAGTGCTCGTGCACCTCGAAGAAGTACCCGTCGTCCACGATGTGCCCGATCGCGTCCTTGATGTCGTACGGCTGCGCCGAATCCTCCGGCACCAGCGAGTCCAGCTCGCGGTCCTCGCGGTCCGCCGCATCCGTACATGCCTTCCGCGGCGGATCGTCCAGATTGTTTGACGGCAGAAAGCTCAGCAGCTCCCGCACCATCGCCAGGCACTCTGCGTCGTCATGCGCCATAAAATGCGCCACGCCGGAAATCTCGTTGTGCGTGGTGGCCCCGCCCAGCGCTTCCTTCGTCACTTCCTCGTGGGTCACCGTCCGGATCACGTCCGGCCCGGTTACGAACATGTACGACGTCTTGTCCACCATCAGGTTGAAATCGGTGATCGCCGGAGAATACACGGCGCCTCCCGCGCACGGGCCTAAGATCGCGGAAATTTGCGGAATCACCCCGCTGGCCATGGTGTTGCGCAGAAATATATCCGCGTATCCCGCCAGCGATACTACCCCCTCCTGAATCCGCGCGCCTCCGGAATCGTTCAGGCCGATCAGCGGCGCCCCCACCTTCATCGCCGTTTCCATCAGCTTCACGATCTTCCCTGCGTTGGTCTCCGACAACGATCCGCCGAACACCGTGAAGTCCTGCGCGAACACGAACACCGTCCGCCCGTCGATCTTCCCGTACCCGGTCACAATCCCGTCGCCGGGATAGCGCTTCTCCTCCATCCCGAAGTCGGTGCAACGATGCGAGACAAACCGGTCCGTTTCCTCGAACGTGTCCTCGTCCAGCAGCAGCGCGATCCGCTCCCGCGCCCCCAGCTTCCCTTCCCGGTGCTGCCGCTCCCGCCGCTCTTCGCCGCCGCCTTCTTCCGCCAGCCGATTCCGCCGCTCCAGTTCTTCCACCCGATCGTTATTCATCGTCACGGATTATATCCGCCACCGCTCGCGCCTCCCGTATCCCTCCGCACGCCTTTTTTGTGCCTCCCTTCGGCCCAATATCTCATTCATTTCAGGAGATTTGCTTCTCCCAAGCACCGTATTCGTCAATTTTGGGGGCACTCTTCTGGTGACGCCGGGCCGGTTCCCGCAGTAATGTGGGAACAGTTACGCTGCCGGGACAGGCATCTTACCTCAAGGTTGCGGGGGATTCCGTTCCAGGCACGCCGGGCTCTTCCAACAGGCCCCTCACGAACGCGGCGCCGGATAACCTTCCGCCCGTGCTTTGCCGGTTGAACTCGCTTCTGCCTCCGATCTTCGTTACGCTTGAGGTTTTCTACATGCAGGAGAGCAATTCCCCCTCCCGATTTTTTGGCATTTCCCTGGGTCACAAGCTCATCGCCCTTCTTCTCGCGGGAGGCATCGCGTGGGGCGGCTACGTCTGGCTTCACCGCCGCGCCGTGCTCACCGCCTCCGCCGCGCAGCTCTCCTTCGATCCGCGCGCCGCCCGCCATCTCGACTCCGGACTCGCCTCCGTCCACGATCCTGCCGTCGCCCTCGCCCAGTCCGTTCTCACCGACCAGGAAGTTGAGCAGCTGGCCTCGTCTGCGCATCTCGCCTCCACTTCCGTCACCGGCCGCATCGGCGAATTCCGCGCCCGCCTCCAGCTCGCTCAGCCTTCCAGCGATACCCTCAGCGTGCGCTTTCTCGGCGCCGGCGGCGCACCTTCCGTGTCGATGGCCGACACCGTCGCCCAGGCTCTCGCCAACTGGACGCCTTCCCTCGACGCCGCTCCGCTCTCGCCTCCCGTGAACACCGCGCCCCCTCCTCCGCAAACCACGTCGGCGCCCGTCAAAACACCGCCCGCCACCCAGCCCAACCCGTCCGCCTCGGCGCTCGACGCGTCTCTCGGCGATCTGGAAGGGCTTCTCTCCTCCACCAAACGCGACCTGGACGGCATCGCCGATTCCGGCGCCGGCGGCCAGCATCCCTCTGACCCCGCGGCTTATCGCGAATCCGACCAGCAGCACCTCCTCAAAGCCCGGGTCGGAGCTGCCGAGCAGAAGCTCGAGCAGATTCGCTCCTCCGCTAAAGACGCGCCCCCTGCCGCAGCCGGCCAGATCTCCGACATGCAGCGCTCCGTCGCCTCCATCCTCTCCGCGGGCCATGCTGCCGGATTCGCTGCCGTCGGCGTCAGTGCCGGCGAGATTCGCCGCGAACGCGCCCAGCTCGACGACGCCATCGCCACCGTCCACCGCGACCGCCTGGCCATCCAGAAGGAAACAGCCGCATCCGGGGACGGCAACAATCTCGCACCTGCCTCCACCACGCCGCCGCCGGCAACGAACACCGCAGCCACGCCGCCCCCGAATCCGAGCCCAACCGAGACCAACCTGGAGCCCACCAGCCGCGACATCGTTCCCAACCCGTTCGCTTTCACCCGCAGCGCTGCCACCCCCGCGCCGGTTCCGTGGTGGCCTGCGGTGGTCGCCGGACTCGTCTGCGGTCTTCTCTACTGGTCGATCGCCGCCCTCGCCAATCGTGAACCGGCCTACGAAGAATTCGACGCCGGCGAAAGCACCGGCTCCATCTACAACTTCATCACGCCCTCCGCTCCGCCAGCCCGGATCGAGCTCGAACCCGCGCCCCCACCGGTCTCTCAGCCGGCATCCTGGCTTGCATCGCCGCCCGCGCCCCCAGTCGAACAGCCGATCGCACACCACGACGCGCCGCAGCTCCGTCCCACGTACGACGAACTCCCCGACGGCCGCTCCCGCCGCGCCTCGTTCCGCTTCGAACCAGCGGCCCCGGAGTCAGCCACCCCGGAACCCTCCACCCCGGAACCCTCCTCCCAGGAACCCGCCACCGCAGAACCCGCCGCCCCGGAGCCCATCGCTCGAGAACATTCCGCTGCGCTCGAACCCCCTGCACCCGAACCCCCTGCGCCCAGGCTCTCTGAACCTCTCCTCTCGCAGCAACCCGTCTCCGCCGCGCCGTCTTCGACTGAGCCTCAGCCCACCGGGATGCAGACCGCCGAACCGGACCCTCCCGCGCCGCAATCCCCCGCCCCGCGCATCGCGTCAAGCCAGCGGATTTACGCCCCCGATCCTCTCTTTGATTTCTTTGCACCGGACCCGCCCCGAGCTGCCGAGCCCCCCGCCGCGGCGACCGGCCTCGCACCCTCCGAGCCGCCTCTGCATCTCGCCGCCCAGCCCGTCACCCCGCCTGAGCTTCCAGCCTCCGACTCTGCGATTCACGAGTCGCACACCGATGAGGTCCACACCGACGACATTCACCTCCTCGCCTCTCGCGCCCCCGGCTCTCGCACTTCCGACACTCCCGCCCCCGACACTTCCGCCATGCCCGAGCCGTTCACGCCCCGGACCGTCACTCCGCCGCCGGCCCTCTCTATCGCCGGCGCCCCGGTCGAGCCACGCCCCGCGGCCTCTCTCCCCGAAGCCCTGCTTCTCGCGCACGAACCCGCTGCGCGCCAGGAAAATGTCGTCGAGCTCCCCGACACCTGGGTCGACGACATCCGCAAGGCGCTGGCGCAAACCGACATCGGGCGCCGCTTCGAAGAAGTTCAGGCCGACGGAGCTGCCACCGGCCGCAACGCAGACGAGCAAACGCGTCCGGCGCGCAGGGATCGCCTCGCCGGCTAATCTCGGCCGCCCCATGCAGGCGCGGTCCTGATCTCAGTGGGACGGAGCGCGAACGGGTGCCGCCAGCACCTTAGCGCTGCGGCTTTGTCTCCGGTTGCGCGTCAGGCTGCGTCACGGGCTGCGCCCCCGGCTTCACCTCCGTCGGCGCCGGCTCTGCTGTCTGCATCGCAGCCGCTCCCGGTTCGCCTTTCCCCTTCGCCAGGTTGTCCGCTACCCGCTTCCGGAAATCGCCTTCATCGTTGTGCCCCCACCCGCTGTAGTTCGAAACCATGTCCATCTCGCAGACCCCGTTGTTGGGGATCAGCGTCACATGGTTCATCCGCTGCAGCAGCGTGCCCGAGATGTCCACGTGCACCGTGTGCTTCGGCTGAAAATCCGCCTTCATCTTCCCGTCGTTGACCACCACTTTTGCGTGATGATCCTTATCGGCGAGCACCGCCTTGACCGCCGGCCAGATCTGATCGCAGGAAACTGCAAACGGAGTCTTGTAGGTTTCGCCGAAAGCCGCCGCCGAAAAGCCCATTGGCAGCAGAACGAGACCGGCAAGGAAAGGAATGAGAACCGTGCGCTGCACCATATCGCAACCTCCTCTTTGGCCTCTCCAGAGGCCAGGCGAGTTGCGCGGCGCCGATCTGCAGCCTGCCAACGCTTCGGAACCGCACTATCCGAGCGAAAACGAGGAACCAGCCGGGCAACGGTCGAGAGGTTTCTGGCTAGAATCCTACACCCGTCCGGATCGCTCAGCGAGTCCCCACCGTGTCCACGGGTCAGGAACAACATGCCGCCGAGGCTCGCTCGCCTCCTTCCGGACCGTAGAAGAACACCCACGTCCCAAAATCAGGCGTGAAATCCACGAACACGTGTTCCTGACACGCGGGAACCGTGAGGACATCCCCCTCTTCGACGCGAATCTCCTTGTCGCAGCAGCGAAAGGTCGCAGCCCCCCGGGCGACTACATACACTTCATCCCGCGTGTGCGGTTGCTGACGATCGATCTCGCGAGGAGCGTAGAAGCGCACCGTGAGGCTTCCCAGTTGCAGCAGTTCGCCCGACGGCTCCGATCCCGACTGTTGCGACCCGAGCCGCTCCGGCCGCCGGGCCTCTTCCGATCCGGCAGCCCGCAAGCTCTCCAGAGCTTGTCTGACCGTGAAGTGATATTCCATCCTGGCCTCCGCTCGTCTGTCGTGCCGACGGCTCCAGCAACTGGTCTGCCGTGAGAATAAACGCCTGGCGCCCAGGTAAGCACGATTCTGGATTGAGTGGGCTAAACAAGACCCTCGGGTGCCCCATTCAAGCCTGCGGTTGGCTTGAATGGGAGAACAAAACTCCGGGCCAAATCGGCGATTTTGCGCGAAGTGCGCCCGTGCAGCCTGCCCTGAGCCTGCCGAAGCGGCCAGCCCTTACCATGTTGGGAGTATGGCCGACGCCGAAAAAAAGATCGATGCCCTCCGCGACAGGATTCGCCACCACGAACGCCTCTACTACGTCCTCGATCAGCCGGTCCTCTCCGACGCCGAGTTCGACGACCTCATGCGCGAGCTCCAGCGCCTCGAAAAGGAGCACCCCAACCTCGTCACTCCCGACTCGCCCACCCAGCGCGTCGGCGGCAAGCCCAAAGAAGGTTTCCCCAGGGTCGCCCACTCGCGCCCCATGCTGTCCATCGACAACGTCACCAGCGAAGAAGAGCTGCGCGACTGGGATCGCCGTGTCCGTTCCCTGGCCGGCGATAAGGCCGACATCTCCTACGTCTGCGAGTACAAGCTCGACGGCCTCTCCATGGCTCTCCAGTTCCGCGCCGCATCCGACGGCTCTTCGCGCCTGCAGCGCGGCCTCACCCGCGGAGACGGCGCCACCGGCGAGGACGTCACCACCAACGTCCGCACCATCCGTTCCATCCCGCTCTCCATCTCCGCGGCGACGCTCAAGAAGGCCCACGTCCCCGCCACCTTCGAAGTTCGCGGCGAAGTCGTCATGCCCCTGGCCGCCTTCCGAAAAGCCAACGAAGAACGCGAAGCCCAGGGGCTCGAGCCGGCAGCCAATCCCCGCAACTACGCTGCCGGAACCATCCGCACCCTCGAGCCCAACATCGTTGCTC
>JBAUGH010000564.1:0-4418 GCA_049679565.1 Acidobacteriaceae bacterium | reverse complement strand
GTTATGTGCTGATCACGAAGTCCAAGGCTCCTCCGCGCGAGCGCCGCGGGTTTGCGGGCGGCGGCACGGTGGATCCGCTGAAAGCTTCGAAGAAGGCGGCAGGCAAGAAGAAATGACGCTGACCGCGTCGGGCGAGCGCGTCCTTCGGACGCAAAGAATGAGTCGAGCAGCTGAGGCGAAGGTCGCAGGGGCTGCAGTTGAAAGAGAAGACGATGGCAAACATTGACGTAGTGGATCTCGGAGGACAGAAGGTTGGCTCGCTGGAGCTGGCCGATGAGGTCTTCGGGCAGGTGAACGAGGCTTTGCTGTGGGAGGCCGTGAAGCACTATCGCGCGGCGCTGCGGCAGGGCACGGCTGCGACGAAGAACCGCAAGCTGGTTTCCGGATCGGGCAAGAAGCTGTGGAAGCAGAAGGGTACCGGCCGGGCGCGTATCGGGTCGGTGCGGTCGCCGCTGTGGCGGCATGGCGGCACGGTGCACGGGCCGGTGCCTCATTCGCACGAATACGCTTTTCCGCGCAAGAAGCTGCTGGGCGCGCTGCGCTCGGCGCTGGCGGTGAAGCTGGCCGATGGGAAACTCACGGTGGTCGAGTCGCTGGAAGCGAAAGAGCCGAAGACCAAGCTGTATCGCGAGGCTCTCAACAAGCTGGAAGCGAAGCGGACGGCGCTGCTGGTGGAGAGCGGTGCGAGCCTCGGGACGAATTTGCTGAAGGGCGCAAAAAACCTCGCAGGCGTGGAACTGATGCTGAACAGCGAAGTGCATCCTTACGATCTGCTGAAGTACGAGCGGGTGATTTTCTCGCGGCCGGCGCTGGAGAAGCTGCAGGAGTCGCTGAAGAAGTCGGCGACCCGGCGCGCGAAAGCGGAGGTGGCGTAATGGCAACGACGTATACCGTGATTCGCCGCCCGATGATCACCGAGAAGGCGCTGGGCGTGAAGGAGACGGAGGGCACGCTGGTGTTCGAAGTGGACGCCCGGGCGTCGAAGACGCAGGTCAGGCAGGCGGTGGAGCTGCTGTTCAAAGTGAAGGTGCGCGCGGTGCGCACAGCCAACATGGCGGGCAAGGAACGCCGCCGCGGGAAGTTTGCCGGATATCGTCCTGACTGGAAGAAAGCTTATGTGCGACTGAAGGCAGGCGAGAAGATGCCGGATTACGTGAACAACCTCTGAAGACAGTTGTCAGTTGACGGCTTTTAGCTGTCAGCTGGGTCGGACGAGGCAGGGAGTTCAGGCAGGGAAAAGTAGAACGAGCCGGTAAGAAGCTAAAAGCTAACGGCTAGAAGCTAAGAGCTATCAAAGATGCCGATTAAGACATACAGACCGGTGACCCCGACGCTGCGGTTCCAGACGACGCTGGTGCGGGATGAGATCACCACGGATACGCCGTACAAGCCGCTGCTGGAAAACAAACTGCGCACCGGCGGGCGGCGCAACTCGGGCGACATCACGATTCGCCACCACGGCGGCGGGCACAAGCAGAAGCTGCGCCTGATCGATTTCAAGCGGGAGAAGTACGGCGTGCCGGGCAAAGTGGCGACGATCGAGTACGATCCGGGCCGCTCGGCGCGGATTGCGCTGATCAGCTATGTGGATGGCGAAAAGCGCTACATCCTGCAGCCTGTGGGGCTGAAAGTGGGCCAGACGATCATGAGCGGGCCGGAAGCCGACATCCTGGTTGGCAACGCTCTGCCGCTGAAGAACATTCCTGCCGGCACCACGGTGCACAACGTTGAGCTGCGGCCCGGCAAGGGCGCGCAGATGGCGCGTTCGGCAGGCGCCAGTGCGCAGCTGGTGGCCAAGGAAGGCGAGTATGCACTGCTGAAGCTGCCTTCCGGCGAGACCCGGCGGGTGCTGGTGGATTGCATGGCAACGATTGGGCAGGTGGGGAACACCGATCACGAAAACGTCACGATCGGCAAAGCGGGACGCAATCGCTGGAAAGGCATTCGGCCGACGAACCGTGGCGTGACCATGAATCCGGTGGACCATCCGCACGGCGGCGGTGAAGGCAAGACCTCGGGCGGACGGCATCCGGTAACCCCGTGGGGCCAGCCGACGCGCGGCTACAAGACGAGAAACAACAAGCGGACCGATGCCTTCATCGTGGCCCGCAGGAATAAGTAAGGCAGCCTGGAGCCGGCAGCCTGATAGCCGGCAGCAGTGAGAAATGACGAGGATCTGAGATGGCAAGGTCGACAAAAAAGGGTGCTTTCATCGATGGGCACCTGATGGTGAAGATCGAAGCGATGAACCGGGCGAACGATAAGAAAGTGGTTCGTACGTGGTCACGCCGATCGACGGTTCATCCCGATATGATCGGGCACACGATTGCGGTGCACAACGGCAAGAAATTTGTGCCGGTGTATGTGACAGAGAACATGGTGGGGCACAAGCTCGGTGAATTCGCCGCCACGCGCATGTTCAAAGGGCACTCGATGAAGGCTGCGGAGACGACGGCAAAGCCGAGGTGAAGCAGCCCGGGGCAGGTAGCCGGCAGCGGAGTGGGAAGGTTGGAGTAAGAGGAATGGACACGCAGGCGAGGGAATTTCGGGCAGAGGCGCGGTTTCAGCGGGTTTCGCCGCAGAAGGCGCGGCTGGTGCTCGATCTGATCAAGGGGCGGGGCGTCGAAGAGGCGCTGAACACGGTTGCGTTCACGAACAAGGCGGTAGCTCCGCTGGTGGAGAAGGTGCTGCGTTCGGCGGTGCAGAACGCCAACCACCTGAGCCAGGAGAAGGACCTGGACGTGGACCTGGACAACCTGTACGTGAAATCGGCGGTGGCGAACGAAGGGCCGCGCATGAAGCGGATCCGGCCGGCCCCGATGGGCAGGGCCTACCGGTACCAGCGGCGTTTGTCGCACATCGTCATCGCGGTGGCGGAGCGGGCGCAGGCCAGCGATCTGGTGCATCGCGTTGAGGATGATGCGGCGCAGCAGGCCGGGAAACAGGCCGCGGGTAAGAAATCGGCAAAGAAGACGGCATCGAGAAGCAGTTCGGCGAAGAAGGCTGCGCACAAGCCGGCAAAGAAGGCGGCGGCGCACAAGCCGGCCAAGAAGGCGGCGAAGAAGTCCGCAAAAAAGAAGTAGTCGTAGCGAGAGGATCAGGAAATTATGGGACAGAAAGTCCATCCTTACGGATTCCGGGTCGGAATCAACAAGCCGTGGCACTCGCGCTGGTTTGCGGGGAAAGATTACAGCAGGCTGCTGATCGAAGACGTTCACCTGAAGCGCGAGCTGAAGGAGAAGCTGAAGGCGGCGGGCGTGAGCTCGGTGGAAGTGGAGCGGCCGGGCAACAAGCTGCGGCTGATGATCCGCACGGCGCGGCCGGGCATCGTGATCGGGCGCAAGGGCGCGGAGATCGAGAAGCTGAAGGGCGAGCTGCAGAAGCGCACCAACCGCGACGTGTTCATCGATATTCTGGAGGTGAACAAGCCGGAGCTGGACGCGCAGCTGGTGGCGGAGAACATCGCGCTGCAGCTGGAAAAGCGCGTGGGCTTCCGGCGGGCGATGCGCAAGGCGGTGGATTCGGCGCTGCGCTTCGGCTGCAAGGGGATCAAGGTGCGCGTAAGCGGCCGCCTGAACGGAAACGAAATTGCCCGTTCAGAGTGGTATCTGCAGGGGCGGTTGCCGCTGCACACGCTGCGCGCGGACATCGATTACGGATTTGCTGAGGCGCGCACGACGTACGGCGTGATCGGCGTGAAGACGTGGATCTACCGCGGCGATATCTATCAGCAGCGGCGGCGGGAGCCGCAGGCGGCGGTGGGCACGTCGGTTTTCTAGGGATCAGAAATCAGCGATCAGGGAATCAGGGATTAGGTACGCGATATGTTGATGCCAAAGAAAGTGAAGTACCGCAAGCAGCAGCGCGGTCGGATGCGCGGCAAGGCGTGGCGCGGGAGCGAGCTGTCGTTCGGGGATTTCGGTCTGAAGGTGATGGAGTGCGGATATATCACCGATCGACAGATCGAAGCCAGCCGCGTGGCGATGACTCGCTTTATCAAGCGCGGGGGCAAGATCTGGCTGCGGCTGTTCCCGGATAAGCCGGTAACCAAGAAGCCGGCCGAAACCCGCATGGGCAAGGGCAAAGGCGCGCCGGATCACTGGGTGGCGGTGGTGCGTCCAGGCCGGGTGCTGTTCGAGATGGAAGGCGTGTCGCCGGAGATGGCCGCTGAGGCGATGCGGCTGGCGGCGCACAAGCTTCCGCTCAGGACGAAGTTCGTGCAGCGCCACGACGCCAAAGTGGCGACGGCGGCGAAGTAACCGGACGGATTCGGCCGGGATGGAGCGGTTGGCGGAATTCGAGACGCGGGTTGGACCCTGGATTTGGGTCCGGCCGGAGAGAAGAGACACGATGGAAGTGGAGAAGATCAGGAACCTGAGCGATGAGGAGCTCGGGGTGGAAGAGCGGAAGACGGCGGA
>JBAUGH010000563.1:0-2123 GCA_049679565.1 Acidobacteriaceae bacterium | reverse complement strand
GGATGAGGTCGCGATCCTCGGCGTCGAAGGTGTGCTCAGCGGCGTCGAGGTGACCTTCGACGATGGGACGGAGGATGGGGGCGGTGCCGAGGTGGCGGCCGCCTTCGGGGCGGAACTGGACGTCGGGGCCGAAGCGAATCGCCTTGTGGGTGCCGTCGCGCTGGACTACCGTGGCGTACTGGCCGGCCAAACTCAGCGAGGGGCGGGTGACCCACTCGGCCTGATACGTGGATGCTATCTGAACCATGCGGGGGAGCGTAGCCCGGACGAGAAACGGGTCGGAATCCCTCTGCGGTGGGAGCGGAGATGCCCAGGCGGTGTACACCGACGGGTGAGACGAGAGGCTATGCGGGATCGGAAGGGCGGATGCGTCTGGCACAATGGCAGGGGCCTCCGCGGGGCCGGCGAAGCGAAGGGAAACCGGCGCCGGAGGCGGGCAGCGGCAGGCTGGGGAAAGGACGGGCATGCGGTCTCCGATGCTGGGCGAGTTCATGGGCACGCTGATGATGATCCTGCTGGGCGATGGAGTGGTCGCCGCGGTGGTGCTGAAGCGCACCAAAGCGGAAGGCGCTGGCTGGCTGGTGATCACCACGGGGTGGGCGTTCGCGGTGCTGTGCGGAATCTTCACGGCCAACCTGTTCGGGAGCATCGACGGGCACATCAATCCCGCGATCACGCTGGCATTGGCGATCGAGACGCACAGCTTCGGCAAGCTGCTTCCCTTTGCCGCAGCGCAGGCCGGGGGCGCGTTTTGCGGGGCAGTGCTGGTGTGGCTCTTTTACCTGCCGCACTGGGCGGTCACGGAGGACGCGGAGACCAAGCGAGCGGTGTTCTGCACGATTCCAGCGATCCGCGCGTATGGGGCGAATTTTTTCTGCGAGGCGCTGGCGACGTTTGTGCTGGTGATTGTGGCCGGGGCGATCAGCTCGAAGCTGGTGTTTGCCGGGGGCACACCAGCGGGCATCAGCCCGACGCTGGTGGCTTGTTTGGTGTGGAGCATCGGGCTGTCCCTGGGAGCGACGACGGGGTACGCGATCAATCCGGCGCGCGACTTTGGGCCGCGGCTGGCGCATGCGGTGCTGCCGGTGCGGGGCAAAGGCAGTTCGGACTGGGCGTATGCGTGGATTCCGATTCTGGGGCCGTTGGTGGGCGCGGCGGCCGCGGGATGGGTGCTGCGGCTGCTGGGGGCGTGACTAACGTCCCGCCGGAACGGCTTCCCCGGCTTTGGCGGCGGCGAGACGGTTGAGGTGGCGCATGACTTCGAAGGCGTCGGCAATGTAGAGCACGTCGGCCTTGCCGCGAGCCCAGCCGCAGTTGGGATCGAGATTGACGGCGCGGCGTTCGCGAATGAAGCGCCAGCCGACGACGTGGGGCTCCTCGCCGTGGCAGCAGGTGGAGAGGCCTTTGCGGTGGCGCGGGGTGGAGCCGGTCTGGCCGACCTGATTGAGATGGCTCAGGCAGTGAAGGATCGGCTGGCCTTCGCCGCCCATATCGGTGAGCGATTTGGTGCTGCCGAGGGAGGCGCGGTTGAGGCGCAGGAAGTCGAGGATGATCTGCTCAGCTTCTTCGGTGTGAGTCTGGCCGTCTTTCTGGCGGCGGGTCCAGCCGGCGCCGGCCACGAGGAGCAGGTCGGCTTCGGGACGGATGGTTTGCTCGGCCACTGGCGGCTCGTGTAAGCCGAGGACGCGGGTACGCGGCTGGCACGCAGAGGCGGCGATGGATTCGAGCTCGACGGCGGCGGGGGCGTTTGCGACGGCCGGGGCAGCACCGGGATCGACGAGGAGAAACCAGGGGCGCTGCGCGCGCTGGAGCGATCCTTCGATGCGCTGGCGATAGAACCAGCGAGTGATGGCGGGGCCGTTGCCGCAATCGACAGCGTTGACGTGGGTGTCGATGCGGCCGTTCAGGCGCAGGGCGACTCCGGCGAGGATGCGGGCGAGGCGCGAGGTGTGCGCCGCGACGATCAGCGTGGCCGCGGAGGCGCGCACCAGAGCTTCGGCAGCGATGGCATCGGTGGCGTAGCGCGGCTCGTCGAGGTCCGGCGCTTCGACGGCGAGAAAACGGGTGGCTCCGCAAGCGCCGATGGAGGAGGCGGCCAGGTGCACTTCGCCGCCGAAGAGACC
>JBAUGH010000562.1:0-3279 GCA_049679565.1 Acidobacteriaceae bacterium | reverse complement strand
GTTCTACGCAATGCAGTTCGACCAGGCGGCGCGGGATTTCGAGGCGATTGCGCAGGACACGGGCTCGCCGTGGAGCCGGTGGGGGACGTATCTGGCGGCGCGGGCGCTGGTGCGAAAGGCATTTGCAACCGGGAAGGTAACGAATCCCTACAGCGGTGATTTGGCGAGCTTCGACATGGCGACGATGCAGCAGGCGCAGACGATGCTGGAGGGTTTGCTGGCGCATCCGGAGCCGTCGCGGCATGCGGTGGAACAGGAACTGAATTTTGTGCGGCTGCGGACCGAGCCGGAGATGCGGGTGGCTGAGATTTGCGCGGGGCTGGCGGGGCCGGGGCCGGACGCGAATTTCCGGCAGGATCTGGACGATTTGAGTTTTGCGCTGGAGAAGCAACTGCCGGTGAAGACACCGGGGCCTCTCTACGCATGGATTGAGGCGTGGCGGGGGAACACCAAAGCCGGGTCCGCGGTGGCGATGTGGCAGCAGACGCATGCGTTGCCGTGGCTGGCGCTGGCGATGACGCAGGAAACCGCGACGGACAAGGGAGCGCCGGAGCTGATCGCGGCGGGGGAAGGGGTCGCGCCAGGGACGCCGGGGTACGAGACGGTGTTCTACCACCGTGTGCGGCTGCTGATCGGTATGGGAAAAAAGGATGAGGCGCGGGCGCTGCTGGCGCCGGTGCTGCCGGGGCGGATTGCGGGCAAGCCGGATTCGTTTCTGAACGGGCTGCTGGCGGAACGGATGGCAGTGGCGCGGAGTTTCGATGAGTTTTTGACGTATGCTCCGCGAACGATTCTGTCGGGCGACGAAGAGAGCGGAACGACGCCTTTATGGCCGTGCACCGGGAATCCTGCGTGGATGAAGGAGCTGGGGCATTGCCCGGTAAAAGGGCAGCCGCCGGGTTTCGATGTGGATGCGGTGACTGTGTTGAATGAGCAGACGCCGCTGGCGCTGTGGGTGACGGCGGCGGAGTCAGATCGGCTGCCGCCGAATTTGCACCAGGACGTGGTGCTGGCGGGTTGGACCCGGGCAGTGGTCCTGGACGATACGGCGAGCGCGGCGAAGCTGGCGCCGCTGCTGCCGGCGGCGCTCTCGAAGACGACGGGCGTGGGGTATGCCGCGGATTTGGCGATCCTCGAGAACCCGGGGCTGCGGCCGTATGTGGAGACAGGGACCTCGCGGCTGGGAAACTACAGCGAACTGGATGATTTTCGCGACAACTGGTGGACAAGCAAGTGGGAGAGCCGGTACGAGAGCGCGTCGGCGCTGGGGAAGGTGGATGTGGCGGGGTTCCTGACGCCGGCGGAGATGGCGGCGGGCACGGCAGAGGCGCAGCGGGTGAAGCAGGTCCCGCTGGGCGTGGTGGCGATCGGGCAGCGGGTAGTGGATTATGCGAAGGCGCATGCGGACGACGCGACGGTGCCGGAGGCGCTGGCGCTTGTGGTGCGGGCGACGCGCTATGGGCCGCAGGACTGGACCGCGAATCAGGACACGATGAAAGCGCAGCAGGAGGAAGTGACGGCGGTGAGCAAGGCGGCGTTCACGCTGCTGCACGAGCGGTATCCGAAGTCTCCGTGGACGGCGAAGACGAAATACTACTACTGACGCGCGGGGGTGGGCGACGCGAATCGTGAAAATGTCGCAGCCTGGGGGAACCGCGGCGTTCTCCTCTCCGTAGGGAAGAGAACGGAGGGACGCATGGCGCGCTTGCGGCGGGAACTCATCCATAGTGTGCGGCGGCTGGCGAAGGCGCCGGGATATATGCTGGCGGTGGTGCTCTCGATCGGGCTGGGGATCGGGGCGAACGCGACCATCTTTTCGATGGTGAGCCGGTTCGTGCTGGAGCCGCCGCCGGTGCGGGATCCCGGCCGGCTGATGGCGCTGCACACGCTGCACGATGGGGATCGGTGCTGCAACAATTTTCCCTGGCCGGTGTACCAGGATGTGCGCGACGGGGCGAAGTCGTTTTCGGGCGTAGCCGCTTATTACGAGCTGCTGCCTGCGTCGCTGGGCACGGCAGGAGAACCAGAGCGCGCCTGGGGACAAGCGGCGACAGCGAATTATTTCGATGTGGCGCAGACGCCGATGGCGCTGGGGCGCGGCTTTGCGCCAGGCGAAGAGAAGCAGCAGGTCATTGTGCTGGGTTACCGGCTATGGCAGCGGCGGTTCGGCGCGGATGGGGCGATTATCGGGAAGACGGTGCGGGTTTCCGGCAAGCCGTTCGAGGTGGTGGGCGTGGCGGGGCCTGGATTTCATGGGCTGGATCTGATTCTCGATCCGCAGTTCTGGGTGCCGCTGGGCAATGTGGAGGCACTGGCGCCGAGCGTTCCGCCGCGCGCGTCGCGGACGAGCCACTGGCTGGCGGTAATCGGAAGGCTGCGGGACGGCACGACAAAGGAACAGGCGGGGGCGGAACTGCATACGCTTGCGACGAATCTGGCTATTGCTTATCCGGCGTCGGACAAGGGCAACGGATTCCTGATGGACGAGGCGGGGTCGCTGCCGCCACGGGATAAAGGGACGGTGCTGCTATTCCTGGGCGCGCTGTCGGTGGTGGTGCTGCTGGTGCTGGGGATTGCGTGCGCGAACGTGTCGAACCTGCTGCTGGCGCAGGCAGCGGCGAGGCAGCGGGAGATGGGCATCCGGATTGCGCTGGGCGCGACGGGGACGCAGTTGCTGCGGCAGATGCTGATGGAGAGCACGCTGCTGGCTCTGGCAGGCGGCGTGATGGGGACGCTGCTGGCGCTGTGGTCGACGTCGGCGCTGGGAGCCTTTCACGTTCCGGCGCCGGTGCCGCTGGACTTGAGCGTGCGCGTGGACTGGCGGGTGCTGCTGTACACGTTTCTGATGAGCATGGGCGCGGGAGTGGTGTTCGGGGCGATTCCGGCGTGGATCGCATCGCGCCCGAGGCTGGCGAGCGCGCTGCGCGGCGAGGATGCGCTGGCGCGGCCAGGGCGGCGCATCACGCTGCGCAATGTTCTGGTGGTGGCGCAGGTGGCGATGTGCATGGTGCTGCTGTGCGCAACGGGATTGTTTCTGCGCAGCCTGGAGTTTGCGTCGGGGATCGATGTGGGGTTTCGATCGCACGGACTGCTGATGGTTTCCGTCGATCCTCGAGTGCACGGATACACACCGGAGAAGACGAATCGATTCCTGCAGGAGGCGCGGGAGCGGATTGCGGCTTTGCCGGGGGTGCTGTCGGTGGCGGCGACGGATACGGTGCCGCTGTCAGGCGGGGGCCGCAGCGACGGTTTTACGGTCGAGGGGAGAACGTCGAGCGG
>JBAUGH010000561.1:0-4066 GCA_049679565.1 Acidobacteriaceae bacterium | reverse complement strand
GGCTGGGCTCGCCTCCCCGTGCTACACTTGCGCCTCGTTCCCCTCGCTCCTCCCTCCCAACAGATCCTCTTCGATCCTGGAGATCCCATGAAATTCATGTCCACCTATTCGATTCGTCCCGGCTGCGTCCCTGAAGCCGCCCAGCGCTTCCTCTCCGGCAAAGCAATACCCCCCGCCGGCTTAAAGATCCTCGGTCGCTGGCACAAAACCGACGCCAGCGGCGGTTACACCCTCTTTGAAACCGACGACCCCGCCGCCCTCTACGCCTTTGCCGCCACGTGGACCGACGTGCTCGACAACCACAGCACCGCCGTCATCGAGGACGCCGAAGCCGGCCAGGCTCTCGCCGCCATCTACGGGAAATAACCCCGTCTGCCCTCCCTTGAAAGAGCAGCAAAAAGGCCTCCCGTTAGGGGAGGCCTTTTCGCCTGCGATGGGTTCGCGGTTATTGCGCTGTCTGCGCCTGCGGTGCTGCGGCCGGTGGAGCTGCCGCGCGCGGCGGCGCCGGCTTCTTCGGCATTTCCTTCTTGCCCGGCGCAAGGATCGCGTGCAGCGTGTTCCCTTCCATCCGCGGCATGAATTCCACCGTCCCGTTCTCCCCGATGTCCTGAATCAGGCGGTTGATGATGGCGTAGCCCAGCTCCCGGTGCGCCATCTGGCGTCCCTTGAAGCGCAGCGAAGCCTTCACCTTGTCCCCGTCCTGCAGAAAACGGATCGCCTGGTTGCGCCGCGTCACGAAGTCGTGGTCGTCGATGGTCACCGAGAACTTCACTTCCTTCACCACGATGACTTTTTGTCGCTTGCGCGCTGCCCGATCGCTCTTTTCCTTTTCGTAGAGGAATTTGCCGTAGTCCTGGATCCGGCAAACCGGCGGAACCGCGGTGGGCGAAACTTCCACCAGATCGAGCCCCCGCTCGCGTGCGATTTTCAGGGCCTCAAACGGTGCAAGGATGCCGAGCTGCTCGCCTTTTTCGTCGATCACCCGCACTTCGCGCGCGCGGATGCGATCGTTGATCCGGATGAACTGTTTAGCGTAACGCTTATCGATGGGTTTTCTCTCCTGGCCGGGAACGGACCCCGGCGATTTAGTATATCAATCCACTTGGATGCCGGCGCTCCCCCGCGCGGCGCACCAATACCGCCCCGCCCTCAATGTTTCGCCCTTGCGTCCATGTCGTGCATCCGGCTGGCTTCGAAACTCACGATCTTCCACTCTCCCCGCCGCCGCGTATAGACCCGCGTGTACCGGTACTTGCCGCTGATGTCGGTATCCCCGTTGCTCCCCTGCACCTGCGCAACCGAGGTCACCACCGCGGTGTCTCCGTACACCCGGACGTGGGTGTCGTTGAGGTCCAGATTCGTGATCCGGACGGTGCCCGCCCGGCGCTGCGCCAGCGCCTGGTCCTTGTTCTCCACCGTGCCGTTCGAGCTGATGCCGATATAGTCGTCGGCCAGCAGCCGGTTCATCTCCGCCACGTTGTTGGTCACGATCGCCTGCTGCCACTGCTGCTCCAGCGCCTCGATCTCCTTGTGGATCTCTCCCTTTTCCCGCCGCGGCACCGCCCACACCGCATGGCACGCCGCCAATAGAAACATCGTGGCGAGCATCAGGGGGATGGGACTGGGGCGCAGAGCGGAGGCCGAGTGGCGGCGCATCGTCGTACCGGATGGTAGCCCGGGTTGCCGCGGCGCGTCAAAAAAGAAGTAGCGAAAGGGAGAGAGGAAACCGCGGAACGTCATGGTGTGCAGCGGACCGCTGCTTCTCAGTCAGACGCGGCAAACGCCGAGAGGATTGCATCGGCCCCAGAAACCCCACCCCCGGCCTTGCCTCAGACCAGCGCCGTCAGGTTCTCCACCTGGCGCTCCAGCATCAGCTGGTAAAGCCCGCCCACCGCGTACTTCCTGAAGTGTGCCGAGGCGCGATGGGCGTCGGCCGCCTGCTGGTCCCGGTATTGCTCGTAAATCACCACGGTATCCGGCTCGCCTTCGACCACGTGCGGCACGTAGCTCAGGCAGCCGGGCTCTTCGCGGGACGCGGCCGCCAGCTCGCTGAACATCTCGGCGATGCGGGCGCGATCGTCCGGGCGGAACTTCATGCGAACGGTAAAACTGATCATAGGACGGTGTGCTTCAGAGATCGTGCTCGTGCTTCAGGGATGCATCGTGCGTGGAACCGTGGCAGTTCAGCGTACCAGGGATCGTCACCGGCCGGCGATCCGCTGCATCGCTTCGCGGAACTCCGGCAATTCAAAGGTCTGATCCCGATCGGGGCCCGTGGAAACGATGGCGATCTTTGCGCCCGATTCGTTTTCCATCAGTCGCAGATACTCCTGGGCCGGCTTAGGCAGATCCTCGAACCGACGGATGCCTTCTGTGGATGTCTTCCAGCCCCTCAGCCGAGTGTACACGGGCCGAATGGACTCGATGCCCCGGATGTCCGCAGGAATCGTCTCGCACTGCTTCCCGTCGATTTCATAGCCGGTGCACACCGGAATCCACTCCAGCTCGTCCAGCACATCCAGCTTGGTGATCACCAGCCAGTCCGTCCCGTTGATCTGGTTCGAATAGCGCAGCAGCGGCAGATCCAGCCACCCGCACCGCCGTGGACGCCCCGTCACCGCCCCGAACTCCTGTCCCCGCGCCCGCAGGATCTCCCCCGCCTCATCGTGGATCTCCGTCGGAAACGGCCCTTCCCCCACCCGCGTCACGTATGCCTTGGTCACCCCGATCACCGTGCCGATCCGCGTCGGCCCCACACCCGTCCCCGTCGAAGCCCCGCCCGCCGATGCCGACGACGATGTAACAAACGGATACGTGCCGTGGTCGATGTCCAGCATCGTTCCCTGCGCGCCTTCGAACATCACGCTGTGCCCTTCAGCCAGCGCCTTGTTCAGCAGCAGCGCGGTGTCGGTCACAAACGGCCGTACCTTCTCGGCGGCCGCGGCGTATTCGTCGTACATCTGCGCCGGATCGAGCGGCTCGGTCCCGAACAGCGCGTGGGCGATCGCATTCTTTTCCCGGCACGCCGCTTCGATGTGCGTCTTCAGCAGGCCCGGATTCAGCAGATCGACGACCCGCAGCCCGCTGCGCGCCATCTTGTCCTCGTAGGCCGGCCCGATGCCGCGGCTGGTCGTCCCGATCTTCTGCCGCCCCGGCGCCGACTCCGCCGCCAGCTCGATCATCCGGTGGTATGGCAGGATCACCTGAGCGCGATTCGACACGAACAGCCGCGTGTCCACATCCACGCCCAGAGCGCGCAGCCGGCCCGTCTCGTTCAGAAACGCGATCGGGTCCAGCACCACCCCGTTGCCGATCACGCCCCGGCACCCCGGCCGCAGCACCCCGCACGGCACCAGCTGCAGAATGAACTTGTGCCCGTCGATCACCACCGTGTGCCCGGCATTGTGCCCGCCCGCGTAGCGCGCCACCACCGAGAAGCGCTCCGAGAGCACGTCCACAATCTTGCCCTTGCCTTCGTCGCCCCACTGCGCGCCCACCACTACGGCGGATTTCGCCCGCGTCCCCGCTTCCTGCCCGATCGCGTCCTGATTCACCGCATCTGCCTGCTTTCGCTGGTCTTTTTGCGTCCTCTTGTGCCCGCTTCCCGCCCCGCTGCTCACCTCCGCACACACGCTCGCTGTAGGCTGTACAGCGGCTGAAATGATGCTGAGAGAAACCGTGGGTGGGCCGGATGCGAGCCTTCAGTCCATCCGATTCCCAATGATATATCGCGGCGCCGCCAGGAGGAAGATCACAAAAGAGACCCTGCTTCCTCGGGGGCTGAGCGCGCCTGGGCCAGCCACAGTGTGCGGTCGCCGCAGGCGGGATCTTCAACCACATGGGTGACGACGCCCAGGCCAATCCCCGCCAGCAGCGCCCGGTATTCCTCCGCATCCAGGCTGCCGTGGTAGAGCGGCTCACCCTCAAACTCCCCCAGAACGGAACCATGCTGCGGCCCGCTGGTAAACAGCAGCGCTGCGCCCCGGCCCGCGTGCCGCTGAAACACGGGAAACATCGCCGTCTGGTCCTCGGGACTGAGGTGAAAAAAGCTGTCCCACGCAAGAAT
>JBAUGH010000560.1:0-2323 GCA_049679565.1 Acidobacteriaceae bacterium | reverse complement strand
GCGAGATCCTGCTGCTCAAGGAGACCCTGAACACGATGGTCGAGCAGCTGCGCTCGTTCGCGGCCGAGGTGACCAGGGTCGCGCGCGAGGTCGGCACCGAAGGCAAGCTCGGCGGACAGGCCAATGTCCCCGGCGTGGCCGGCATCTGGAAAGACCTCACCGACAACGTCAACGTGATGGCCACGAACCTTACCGAGCAGGTGCGCGGCATCGTGAAGGTCGTCACCGCCGTGGCCAACGGCGACCTGAAGCAGAAGCTCACGGTGAACGCCCGCGGCGAAGTGGGCGCGCTCGCCGAAACCATCAACAACATGACCGACACCCTGGCCACCTTCGCCGATCAGGTGACCACGGTTGCCCGCGAGGTCGGCGTCGAAGGGCGTCTCGGCGGCCAGGCGAATGTCCCCGGCGCAGCCGGCACCTGGAAGGACCTCACCGGCAACGTCAACCTGCTGGCCGACAACCTTACCAACCAGGTGCGCGCCATTGCCGAAGTGGCCACCGCCGTCACCAAAGGCGACCTCACCCGCTCCATTCAGGTGGAAGCCCGCGGCGAAGTGGCCGAGCTGAAGGACAACATCAACACGATGATTGATAACCTCCGGCTGACCACCGACCGCAATACCGAGCAGGACTGGCTCAAGACCAACCTTGCCCGCTTCACCGGCATGTTGCAGGGCCAGCGCGACCTCGCCACCGTCGGTCGCATGCTGCTGTCCGAGCTCGCGCCGCTGGTCAATGCGCAGCAGGGCGTCATCTACCAGACCGAAAGCCAGACGGAAACCGAGGAGCCCGGCAGCCTCGTCCTGCTCTCCGCCTTTGGCAACACGCGCGACGGCTATACCCGCGAGATCGGCGTCGGCGAAGGCCTCATCGGCCAGTGCGCGGTGGAGAAGCGCCGCATGCTGATCACCGAGCTACCCGGCACCACGGTGCCCATCCGCTCCGGCCTCTTCCAGGCCGTGCCGCGCAACGTTATCGTGCTGCCGGTTCTCTTCGAAGACCGCGTCAAGGCGGTTATCGAGCTGGCCAGCCTCAGCGTCTTCACTGCCTCCCATCTCGCCTTCCTCGATCAGCTCACCTCTTCGATCGGCATCGTGCTCAACTCCATCGAAGCCACCATGCAGACCGAGGCTCTGCTGAAACAGTCCCAGCAACTCGCCGGAGAGCTCCAGACCCAGCAGAAGGAGCTGCAGCAGACCAACGAGCAGCTCGCCCAGAAAGCCCAGCAGCTCGCCGAGCAGAACTCCGAAGTGGAACGCAAAAACCAGGAAATCGAGCAGGCTCGCCGCGCCCTCGAAGAGAAAGCCCGCGAGCTGGCGCTCACCTCGAAATACAAATCCGAATTCCTGGCCAACATGTCCCACGAGCTGCGCACGCCGCTCAACTCCATCCTGGTTCTCGGCCAGCAGCTCGCGGAAAATCCCGACGGCAACCTCAGCGGGCGTCAGGTCGAATTCGCGCGCACCATCCACGGCGCCGGAACCGACCTGCTCAACCTCATCAGCGATATCCTCGACCTCTCCAAGATCGAGTCGGGAACCGTTTCCGTCGAACCTGAGGAACTGTTCTTCGGCAGCCTGCTCGAAGCTGTCTCAAGGCCGTTCCGTCACGAAGCCGAAAATCGCAAACTGTTCTTCGAGGTCAAGAGCGATCCCAAACTGGGCCGCAGTCTCGTCACCGATCCGCGGCGTCTCCAGCAGGTCCTCAAGAACCTGCTCTCCAACGCCTTCAAATTCACCGAGCAGGGCGGCGTTCGCCTCACCGTCTCCAGCGCCCCTTCCGGCTGGAGCGCCGATCACCCTGTCCTCTCCGGCGCCGGATCGGTGGTTGCTTTTGAGGTCTCCGATACCGGCATCGGCATCCCCGCTGAAAAACAGCGCATCATCTTCGAGGCCTTCCAGCAGGCCGACGCCGGAACCAGCCGCAAATACGGAGGCACCGGCCTGGGCCTTGCCATCAGCCGCGAACTGGCCAGCCTTCTGGGCGGCGAAATTCAGCTCCGCAGCACCCCCGGCAAAGGCAGCACCTTCACCCTCTACCTGCCGCAAACCTACGTCGGATCCGCCACCCCCATGCCGGAGAAACACGGCGCCTCCTTCTCCGCCCCCGCGTTTCTCGCCAACCCCGCCGTCTCCGAACAGGATGCCCGGGTCGAGGACGATCGCGAAAACCTTCAGCAGGGCGATACTGTTTTGCTCGTCGTCGAAGACGATCCGCACTACGCCCGGGTGATCGCCGACCTCTCCCATGACAAGGGATTCAGGGTGCTCGTGGCCATGTCCGGCGCCGAGGCCCTCGCCCTCGCCCGCGAGTACAACCC
>JBAUGH010000559.1:0-2795 GCA_049679565.1 Acidobacteriaceae bacterium | reverse complement strand
GGTGCGCATGGCGTCGATGAAGCCTTCGCCTTCTTTGCCCAATAGATTATCGGCGGGGATGGCGCAATCTTCGAAGATGAGCTCTGAGGTGTCGGAGGCGCGCAGGCCGAGCTTGTTTTCTTTCTTGCCGGGGCGGAAGCCGGGCGTGCCTTTTTCGACGGTGAAGGCGGAGAGGCCGTGGGTGCCTTCTTCTTTATTGGTCACTGCGATGATCACAGATGTGTCGGCGTAGTGGCCGTTGGTGATGAAGGTCTTGGTGCCGTTGAGGACCCAGTGGTCGCCGTGGCGGACGGCGGTGGTGCGGGCGGCGGAGGCGTCGGAGCCGGAGCCGGGCTCGGTGAGCGCCCAGGCGCCGATATGTTCGCCGGTAGTGAGTTGGGGAAGGTACTTCTTTTTCTGGGCTTCGGAGCCGGCGAGGAAGATGTGATTGGTGCAGAGAGAATTATGGGCAGCGACGATGAGTCCGATGGAGCCGTCCACCGCCGAGAGCTCTTCGATGGCGAGCATGTAGTCGGTGTAGCCGAGGCCGGCGCCGCCGTATTCGGTGGGGAAGATGACGCCGAGGAGGCCCATGTGGCCGAGTTGTTTGACGACGTCGAGGGGGAACTCGGAGGCTTCGTCCCAGCGGAGGACGTTGGGAGCGATTTCGCGGGCGGCGAAGTCGCGGATCTCGCGGCGGAGGGCTTGCTGGTCCTCGGTGAGGGTAAAGGGGAAGGTGGAGGAAGCAGCAGGGGCGGATTGGGTCGCGGTGGCGGTCATCAGGCTCTCGTGTGTGAAGGTGCGAAAACCAGGTAGGGTAGCAGGGACTGGGCCGTCCAGGCAAACGCGCTTCGCGCAGGGAGAAGGAGGCGATCGGGAATCAGCTGAGTATCCTGCGCCAATCGCAATCACGCAGGAAATTGCGCAGTGCGATCCGGGGCCAGAAGGCCACCGATTTTCAGCGCTCGACGCATTGAATGTGCGAGTTTACCCCTTCGTGGCCGATCGGCACCCACCCTGTCCGCGATGAAGCTGCGGACGAGGGATGGGCACCCGCGATCTTAGCGGAGGCTGGCCGGTGGGGCTTCGAAGGCGTCGAGTTGTTTGAAGGCAGCGTCGGGGAGTTTGAGACTGGCGGCGGCGATGTTCTCTTCGACGTGCTCGGGATTGCTGGTGCCGGGGATGGGGAGGGTGACGGGCGAGCGACGCAGCAGCCAGGCGAGGGCGACCTGGAGCGGGGTGGCGCTGAGCTGCTTTGCGATGGTGTCGAGGAGGTCGTGGGCCTGGCGGACCTGGCCAAGGGGCGCCCAGGGGATGAAAGCGATGCCGTTCTTCTCGCAGAAGTCGAGGAGGAAATCCCACTCGCGGTCAGCGAAGCTGTAGCGGTTCTGGACGGAAACGATGGGGGTGATCTTGCGGGCGCGCTCCACGTATTCAAGGGCGACGTTGGAGAGGGCGATGTGGCGGATTTTGCCCTGCTGGCGGAGCTGCTCGAGGGTCTCGATGGAGGCGGTGAAGGAGACGGCGGGATCGGGGACGTGGAGCTGGTAGACGTCGATGCTGTCGAGCTTGAGGCGGCGGAGGCTGCCGTCGACGGCTTCGCGGAGGTGTTTGGGGCTGGCGTTGTGGACCCACTGGCCGGGGCCGACGCGCTCCCATCCACCCTTGGTGGCGATGACGAGGCCTTTGGGGTAGGGGTGGAGAGCTTCGGCGATGAGATCTTCGCTGACGTTGGGGCCGTAGGAGTCGGCGGTGTCGATGAAGTTGACGCCCAGCTCGACGGCGCGGCGGAGAGTGCGAAGGGCGGCAGGCTTGTCTTTGGGGGGTCCCCAGATGCCGGGGCCGGTGATCCGCATGGCTCCAAAGCCGAGGCGGTGGACGGTGAGGTCGCCGAGGCGAACGTCTCCGGCGGCGGCAGCGTTGGGGGTGGCGACGGAGGAAGCTGCGGGTGGGGTCATCGGATCTCCTGTTGGTATTTTCGATGCGCGGGGATGGACGCGGGTTCCAGAAAGGAGGAGCGGCGAGCGAGAGGCGCCAAGTCCTTTTCGTTCCCCGTTTTCGCGCCATGAACAAAGCAAGAAAGAGGGGGGACTGGCCGTCCTGGCGGACGCGCTTCGCGCCCGTGAACGTCAGGGTTCGATGGGTTTGTCGGGCTGGGCGTTGTAGATTTCTTCGACGCGCTGGAGGGTGTCGATTTCGGCGACGGGCTTGTCGGTGCGGATGCGCACGATGCGGGGGAAGCGAAGGGCGAAGCCGGAGGCGTGGCGGGAGGAGCGCATCACGTTGTTGAAGGCGACTTCGAGAACGATGACCGGCTCGACGGTGCGGGAGTGGCCGCGGTCTTCGAGGGTGTGGGCTTTGAACCAGGCGGTCATGCCGGCAATTTCCTGGTCGGTGAGGCCGGAGTAGGCTTTGCCGATGTTCTTCAAAGGATGAACGGGATCTTCGGGATCGCGAACGGCGAAGGTGTAGTCGCTGAGGACGTGGGCGCGGCGGCCGTTGCCGTACTCGACGCCGGTGACCACAACATCCAGCGTAGCGAGTTCGCGTTTGAGCTTGAGCCAGGCGAGCCCGCGGCGGCCGGGCTGGTAGGCGGAGGCGAGGGACTTGAGCATCACGCCTTCGTTGCCGCGAGCGCGGGCGTCGGCGTAGGCGCGGTCGAGCTGGCCGGCCGTCTCGAGAGGCGTAGCGGGGGCGAGGAGGAGGCGCGGGAAGGCTTGCTCGGAGGGCGCTTCGAAGAGGGTGGATTGCGCGCGGGCCGCGGTTTCGGCCGTGGCCGGGGACCAGCGGGCGCAGAAGTCCTCGAGAACGCGGCG
>JBAUGH010000558.1:0-10466 GCA_049679565.1 Acidobacteriaceae bacterium | reverse complement strand
TGTTGATGGTGTCTTTCAGCTCGAGAATTTCGCCCTTCACGTCCACGGTGATTTTGCGGGAGAGGTCGCCGCGGGCGACGGCGGTGGTGACTTCAGCGATGTTGCGGACCTGGGCAGTGAGGTTGCCGGCCATGGCGTTGACCGAGTCGGTGAGATCTTTCCAGGTTCCGGCGACGCCGGGGACGACCGCCTGGCCACCGAGCTTGCCGTCGGTGCCGACCTCGCGGGCCACGCGCGTCACTTCGGAAGCAAAGGAGCGCAGCTGGTCGACCATGGTGTTGATGGCTTCCTTGAGCTGCAGGATTTCGCCGCGTACGTCCACGGTAATCTTGCGGGAAAGGTCGCCGCTGGCAACGGCGGTAGCGACTTCGGCGATGTTGCGGACCTGGCCGGTGAGGTTCGAGGCCATGGAGTTGACGGAGTCGGTGAGGTCTTTCCAGGTGCCGGCGACGCCGGGGACGACTGCCTGGCCGCCGAGCTTGCCGTCGGTGCCGACTTCGCGGGCCACGCGCGTCACTTCCGCGGTGAAAACGCCCAGCTGCTGAATCATGGTGTTGACGATGGTGGCGGAGCGGAGGAACTCGCCCTCCAGCGGACGGCCATCCACATCGAGGCGGACGGTTTGGGTGAGATTGCCCTGGGCGACGGCCGCAATGGCTCGCGTCACTTCGGTGGTGGGGCGGAGGAGGTCCTCCATGAGCGTGTTCACGGAGACTTCCATCTCATCCCACGAGCCGCGGTGGCGGGGCAGGCGGATGCGCTCCCGCGTTTTGCCTTCTTTGCCGACGGCCTGGCCCACCCGTTTCAGTTCCCTGGCCATCTGTTCGTTGGCGGAAACGATCTCATTGAAGTGGTCGGCGATCTTTCCGGCAAGTCCACCCCACGAGCCTGGCAGGCGGACACTGAAGTCACCATACTTCATGGTCTGAAGACCCTGGAGGATGATGGGCAGATAGTCTGGAACGGTGGGATCTGGCCCCGGTGCGTTGGCGGAGGGACCTTTGGGGCCGGTTTTGGACTTCGGCGTGGGCTGAGCGACGGTCGCCATAGAGAAACTCCTGTAGCAGAAAAACCTCAGTAATGATCCACGGAATGCGCTGGGGGGCGGCGAGACCGGGATCTGGACAGAGGGAAGCGTTGGGTAGATGCGGGCCAGTTGGCGGCAGGTTGCCTGCTGACGGGGGAGAAATTTTGCAGCGCTGCCCCGGACCCGGGCCTGCCCGGGTGGCGGGATGAGGGATGATGGATGCAGACGAAACTATGTTGAGCCGACGAGATTTCATACGGGGGGCAGCGATGGCTCCGGTGGCAGCTCAGGAATGGTGGCCGCACCGGGCGGCCGAGGAAAAGCGGCGTTGGCTGCTGATTGGCACCCAGACCGAGTCCGGGAGCAGCCGCGGGATTTACGGCGCGTCCTGGGATGCGGCGACCGGGGAGATTCACGATGCGGCACTGGCGGCTGCGAGTGACAACCCCACCTTCCTGGCGCTGAGCCCGGACGGTAAACATCTTTACGCGGCCAATGAAATTTCCAGCTTCGGAGGCAGGGCCAGCGGGGCGGTGAGCGCGTTCGAGGTGGATGCAGCCGCCCTCCGGCTCAAGCCGATCAACCAGGTTCCGGCTTTGGGAACAGGCACCTGTTTCGTGTCGGTGGATCATATTGGGCGGGCAGCGTTTTGCGCCAACTATACCGGCGGCAGCGCCAGCTCGTTCTATCTGAGCCCCGACGGGCAGATCAGCGATCCGGTCTCGCATTTCCAGTACGAAGGGCACGGACCCGACCCGGACCGGCAGGAGCAACCGCACGCGCACCGGGTTACGGTTTCTCCCGACGACCGTCATCTGCTGGTGAACGATCTGGGGCTGGACTGCATTCACATCTACCATCTGAACGATGTCAATGCGAAGCTGACCGCGAATGATCCGCCGCAATGGAAGGCGGCGCCGGGATCGGGGCCGCGGGCGCTGCGCTTCCATCCCAATGGCCGCGTCGCGTATTGCGTTTGTGAAATGGCTTCGACGGTCAACGTGCTCGACTGGGACGCGCAGAAGGGGACCTTCCACCAGATTCAGAGCATCAGCCTGATTCCGGAGGATTATCACGGCGTGACGCGGGGATGCGACATCGTGCTGGATCGCAGGGGGCAGTTCGCCTACGCTGCCAATCGCGACTACGACTGCCTGGTGAGCTTCACCGTCCATCCCAAAGACGGCAGGCTGACGCTGATGGGGCGGAGTTCGTGCGGCGGGAAAATTCCGCGGCACCTGACGCTGGATCCGACCGAGCGTTGGATTCTGGTGGCCAATCAGGAGTCGGACAACATTGCAGTTTTCGCGCGCGACGAAAAGACAGGCAAGCTGGCCGAGACCGGGAAGAGCTATGCGCAGTCGAAGCCGCAGTGTCTGGTGTTTGCCTGAAGGCAGCCTTTTAGCTTTTAGCCGTTAGCCTTTAGCCGCAGCCTTTAGCCTTTAGCTTTTAGCCTTTAGCTTTTAGCCTTTAGCTTTTAGCTTGCTAACAGCTAACAGCTAACAGCTAACAGCTAACAGCTAACAGCTGACAGCTACTCTTTCGATGCGATCACCGCGTCGAGGTCGGCCAGGTAGCCGCGCAGCGCGCCCAGAGCCGCAGGGCTGAGCGTATCCGATCCTCCGTCGCTCGGCGGGATCAGAATGCCTTCAATTTCCGAAGCGATGCGGCTGCCCTCAGGGAGCCCGAAGACGCCGAGGATGCCGGAGAGCTTGTGCGCGGCCTCGCGGCCCTGGGCGCGGGCTTCGGCGTTGGTGGGATGTTGCCCGAGGGAATCGAGTGCCGCGTGGAGGAGGGTCACGCGCTCGAGGACGGTGGGGCGGCTGGCGCGCCACAGTTCTGCCAGGCGTGCGGAGATCGCCGCAGCCGGATCGCTCATGGTTCCTGCCAGCCGAGGTTGGCTGCGATCTCTCTGGCCAGGATGAGGGGATCGAAGGGCTTGAACATGACGGCAGCGACGCCCAGATCGGAGAAGCGCTTCTGATCGGCGGCCTGGACCTTGGCGGTCAGCAGGATGACCGGGATATTGGCGGTCTCGGGAATGGAGCGCAGCTCGCGGAAAGTGGTGGGCCCGTCCATTCCGGGCATCATGACATCGAGAAGGATGGCGTCGGGGTGACTCTCCCGCGCCTTGGCGATGCCGGCGGCGCCGGAACCGGCGACCAGGACATCCCATCCGGCGACGGTTTCGAGGCTCAGTGCTGCCACCTCGCGGATGTCCTCCTCGTCGTCGATGATGAGAACGCGTCGTGCCATGATTTACCCCAATCTTTGTTCGACGTGGCCGGGGTCCTCGGCCAGCGCGGCGAGGGAGGCGCGTTCGGGGAGGAAGAAGCGGAAGATGGCTCCCCGGCCGCCGTTTTGTTCGGCCCAGATGCGGCCTCCGTGCTGATGAATGATGGTGCGGCAGATGGCGAGGCCGAGGCCGGTGCCACCCTTTTGCCGCGAGTCGGAAGCGTCGACCTGCTGGAAGCGGTCGAAGATGGATTCCAGCTTGTCGGCGGGGACGCCCCGGCCCTCGTCGACGACGCTCACCGTGACCCCGTCGTTGCCGCGGCCGATGTTCACGAGGATGGTGGACTTGGGAGGCGAGAACTTGATGGCATTGCTGAGCAGGTTGGTCATGACCTGGAGGAGGCGGTCGGAATCCGCCTCGATATGGGCCGGAACCGGCTCGCAATAGAGGCGCACCTGTTCGGCGTCGGCCATGGGCTGCATGGCATCCATCGCCTGGCGGATGAGCTCCTCGAGAGCGATGCGGCGAAAGGCGAGCGGGGCGCGCCCGGACTGCATGCGCTCCAGATCGAGGATGTCGTTGATGAGGCGGACGAGGCGGTCGGAATTGGCGACCGCGATGCGCAGCAGGCTGGTGGCTTTTTCGTTGACGTCGCCCAGCAGACCGGCGGAGAGCAGGCCGAGGGCTCCGCGAATGGAGGTGAGGGGGGTGCGCAGCTCGTGGCTGACGGTGGAAATGAACTCGTCCTTCATGTGATCGAGGGCGTAGCGCTGGCTGATGTCGCGGAAGCTGAGCACGCTGCCGACGGACTCGCTGTCCTCGACCATGGGCATGAGGGAGAATTCGACGGGAAAGCTTCGCCCCTTGCCGCGATGGTAAACGTCCTGGCCGGAAGCAATCTCGCCGGTCTGAAACGCGCGGCGGGTGGGGCAGCCGGCGTCGCAGCTGGCGGGGGTGGGATGGAGGACTTCGTGGACCTCGCATCCGATGAGATTGGCTTCGGCATGCTCGAGCAGGCGGGCGGCGGCGGGGTTGACGAACGCGATCCGGTTCTCCGAATCGACGCCGATGATGCCGTCGGCGACAGAGTTCAGGATGAAAGCCTTCTGCCGGTCGAGCTGGCGGACGCGAGCTTCCTGGCCGGCGCGGGCCATGAACTGGCCGATCGAGCCGCACACGGTTTCCACCGTCGCGAGCAGGTCGGGATCCTCGCGCACGAACTGGCGGGAGAAGCATTCGACCACGGCAATGACCTGGTTGCCGACCCGAACCGGCACCGCCCAGCCGGAGACGTAGCCGTTGAGGCGCGCAGCCGTGCGGCGGACGAAGGCGGGGCTCTGACGCACATCTGCGATCCAGCAGGCTTTGCCAAGGGACCAGACCATGCCGGGCAGTCCCTCGCCGCGGGAGAGGATCAGGGTCCGGCTTTCCTGCAGGAACTCCTCGCTGGAGCGTCCGCCGCCGTGCCAGGTGATGAGCGGGCGCAGGGCATGCTGAGCGTCGTCCACCGACCAGAGGGCGGCGAATTCGCAGAAGAAGTTCTCGCACAGAGCCTCGAGAACCCGGGTGAGGCCCTCATCGATGGAGGTGGTTTCGGCGATGATCTGGCTGACGACCAGCTGGATGCGGAGACGGCGCTCGCGGCGGTTTTGCTGGGTGACATCGCGGAAGATACAGCGGACGGAAACCGGGCCGGATTCCTCGCGGCGGCAGCTGAGGCTGGCCTCCACCTCCACCGTCTCGCCGGCGGCGTTGTGCAGGCGCAGGGGATGCTGCTCCACGTGCACGCCGTGCAGGGCTTTGTGGAAGAGCGCGGCGGCCTCGGCCTGGATTTCCGGAGGGAAGACGGACTCGAAACCGATCAGGGACTCGAACTGGGAGGAGTCCATGCCGAACAGCGACTGCCACGCGGGGTTGACGTAGAGGTAGCGGCCGCGCGGGCTGAGGGTGGCGATCATCTCCGACGAATTGTCGAACAGGTCGCGGTAGCGTTCTTCGCTTTCGCGCAGCGCGTGTTCGGCGCGGCGGGTGGCGCTCAGGTCGACCGCGATGGAAACCAGGCCTTCGACATTGCCGGTCGACGACCGCACGGCGGAGAGATAGACCATGGCCGGAAAGGTGCTGCCGTCCTGGCGGAGGTAGCGCATCTCAAAACCGCGAACCCGGCTGGAGGGGAAGCTGGCCACATAGCGGACGTAGGGGACGAGAGGGGGGGCGGTGTCGCCGGGAATTTGCGGGTGAGTGCGCGCCGCGGGGAGGGACGAAGCCAGCTGCTCGCCGACGCGGAGCATCTCGGTTTCGGGGAAAAGATCGGCGGCGGTGCGCTTGCCCAGCACCTCGCTGGCGCGGTAGCCGAGCATCCGCTCGGCGGCGGGATTGAAGAGGCTGATGAGGCCCTGCAGGTCGCAGGCGATCATCATGGGCCCAGCCGAATCGAGGATGCTGCGGTGCAGCCGGGCCACGCCCTCCAGCTGGCGTTCGCCCTGGCGCTGGCGGACGACGATTTTGAAGCCGGAAACGGTGATGCCGATGAGGATGGCCTGGGCGAGGGTCCAGAACGCGGCGAACCAGAAGATCCAGGGGCGGCTTTGCGCCGGCGGGCTGCCGAATCGGGCCAGCACGATGGCGCCGGCAAGGGAGAACGCCAGAGCGGCAATGAAGGCTCGGGTGACAGTCCGCGATTGGGTGAATCGGGTCACAACTCGATCCCGTGGAAGGTGGGCCTCACTTCCATTATCGGCACATTGATTCCCGAAAAGTATAGGGGAATGAATCCGGCTTCCAACCACAAAATGGGCCGGGCCCGGGCAAGCGGAACCCGCACCAGCAACGGCACTTGCGCGGCTTGGCGGGGAAACCGAGCGGAGCGCCGGGCCGCGCAGTCAGGTTCCGCGGAGGACTGGAATCAGGCGGTGACCGGATCGAGGATGCGGCTCCAGCGGCGCTCGGTGCGGTTCGCGTGAGCCTTTTTGTGCCATGCATAGCCGGTGATGAGCGGCAGGGCGAGGGTCGCTTCGCTGTAGACCATCTGCTCAAACGTGGTATCGACTTTGCCCCAGGAACTGGCTTCCTTCAGCGTGCTGGAGGAGAGCGCGCCGTCGCGCACGTCGGCGACCGTGATCTGGATCGCGTACTTGTGCATGGGCGCTTCGTTGCCGAGGATGTCGGCGGCCACCACGATGTCCTGGGCGAAGTTCTTGGGAACGCCGCCGCCGATCATCAGCAGGCCGGTGGTGGGGTTGGCGATCTTGAGCTGGGTGAGCTCGTAGAAATCCTTCGCCGAGTCGATGGAAACCTTCGGTTTGTCCTGGCGCTTGTGCTGGTGGGCGACCAGGCCGAAGCCGGCGGAGCAGTCGCTGAAGGCGGGGCAGAAGATGGGGACGTCCTTCTGGTATGCCGAGAAAACGATGGAGTCGACGCCGCCCTTTTCCGGGGTTTTGCCGTTCTGCTCGAGCCATGCGCCCATCGCACGGATGAATTCGCGGGAGCTGTGAGGGCGGGGAGGAAGCGCGTCGGCGACCTTTTCGGTGGTCTCGTCGCAGGCGCGGAGCTCCTCCTCGTCGATGAGGGTGTCGTAAATGCGATCGATCATCAGCTCGCGGAGGACACCGTCCTGGGTGCCGGATTTGAAGAGCTCGTCGGCGATGTAGTGCTTAAAGCCGAGGGCTTCGAAGAAATCCTGGTCGACGATGTTGGCGCCGGTGGAGACGATGGCGTCGACCATGTTGCTGCGGATGAGCTCGACGAAGATCTGCTTCAGGCCGGCGGAGATGAGGGAGCCGGCGAGGCAGAGAATGACGCCGCAGTCCTGGTCGCGCAGCATGCGCTCGTAGATGGAAGCGGCGCGGGCGAGGTCGCGGGAGCTGTAGGCCATGGACTGCATGGCGTCGACCAGCTCGACAACATTGTGCTGGCGGATGTCGATGTGGCGGATGGGGGTGGAGAGAAGTTCCTGTTTGGACGGCATGGCGAGTCCAGAATATCAGGGCAAAACGGGGATTCTGGTTGCCGGAATGTGAATCCGGGATCAAAAGGGGTCGGCCCCTTCCTGTGCACAGTGAACAGTGCACTGTGCACAGGATAGCCAGGCGGGGACCGGGTCTCAGGAGTGGGCCGGCTGCGCGGCCCAGGCAGGCAGCGCGGCGGGTGGAGCGGCAAAACCGCCACCCGCGCTGCCGTTGTCGTCGAGGCGGAACTGGCGGATGACGTTGTCGAGGTCGGCGGCGAGCGAGGCCACGGTCTTGAGGGCCTCGACGGATTCCTCCGCGGCATGGGTGTTGTCGGCGGAGAGCCGGGAGATCTCCTCGGCGGAGTGGGAGATTTCCCCGGAGGCGGCGGTTTGCTCGGTGGCCGCGGAGGCGATGAGCTGGATCTGCTGCTCGACCTGTTTGGAGGAGTCGATGATGGAGTCGAGGCTGTGGCGGGCGCGGGTGGTTTCCTCGATGCCGGTGCTGACGGCGGTGTTGCTGTTCTGCATGACTTCGAGGGTCTCGCGGGTTTCATCCTGAATGCTGCGGATGGTGGTGGCGATTTCCTCGGTCGCGGCTTTGGTGCGCTCCGCCAGGCGGCGGACCTCACCGGCGACCACGGCGAAACCGCGGCCGTGCTCGCCGGCGCGAGCCGATTCGATGGCGGCGTTCAGGGCGAGGAGGTTGGTTTGCTCGCTGATCTCCTGAATGACGCTGACGACTTTGCCGATTTCTTCGGAGCGCTGCGCCAGGGAGCTCATTTTCTCGGAGACGGTGCCGGTGGCGGCGGCGATTTTTTCCATGGTGGCGGCCGCGGACTGCATGACGGCTCCGCCCAGCTCGGCGGTTTCGGCGGAGGTGCGGCTGGCGGTGGCGGCATGTTCGGTGTTTTGGCCGATTTCGCCGATGGTGACCGCCATTTCCTGAGAGGCGGCGGCGATCTGGCTGGTTTTGCCGGCCTGGGCGCGGGCGTTCTGGGCGGCCTGGGAGGCTTTGTCGCCGATCTGGACGGTAGCGGCGGCGAGGGAGTCTGCGCTGTGGGCGACGGAGCGGAGCGCAGTACGGACCGAGTCGGAGCAGGTATTGAGGGCCATGCCGAGGCGGCCGATTTCGTCGGTTCCTGTGATGACGACCTGGGCGGTCATATCCCGCTGGGCCATGCGCTCCAGGGCGCGGGTGACAACGCCGATGCGGGGCGCGATGAGGCGGGTGAGCTGCCAGCCGATGAAAGCAGAGAGCAGGACGATGAGGACGACCACGAAGACGCTGACCCAGATGGCGTGCTCGATGGCGCTGGTGGAGGCCTGGGAGTCGTCGAGGCCTTCCTTCATATTGAACTGGAGATCCTCGCTGGAGAGATCGGATGCCTGATGGAAGAGCGCAACGGTGGACGGAGAGGTGAGCAGGGCTGCGGCCTGGGCGGATTTGCCGCTGGACTCGAGAGCGAGGGCGCTGTCGGCGATCGCCCGGTACTGGGAGAAAGTGGAGGTGAAGTCGCGGGTCAGGGCGCGCTCCTGGTCGCTGGTGTCAAAGGGCTCGTAGGCGATGAGCTGTGTCTGCAGGTCAGCAATGGCCTTGTCCCGGGACGCTCTCTCGTGAGAGACGCAGTCGGGAGACCGGCACACGAGAACGGCCAGGTCGGAGCGGCGCACCTGGTTGGTGTCGTTGCCGATCACCGCGAGAAAACCGACCGAGGGGAAGTCATCCTGGCCGATGGCTGCGGCTCGGGTGGCGAGCCCGTGGAGGGTGATGTAGCTCTCGAGTCCGAGGGCGACGCACAGGGCGCAGACGGTTCCGAAGGCGAACAGGAACTTACGGGCGATAGGCAGATTGCGGGCAACAGACATGGAAAATGCACCTTTCCGAAAAAGCGGCGTCGGCCGGGCAATGTGGCCCGCAGGCCGACATTTGAGGCCGAACTGCCGGTAACAGCCGACGAAGCCATCATCGGCCGGGCAGAGGAGAACTTGATGGGCCAGGGCCGGTAAGCCGGGCTCGGCGGGAAGCGGGGGCGGCTGGCATCGGATAGCGCGCTGTGCAGGTTTGCAACACTCTGTTTCCCTGGTCACCGGGAGACTGTCCAGCAGTCCTACACCGGCGAGCAAAGATGAGGGAAATCTAATTCTCGTTCGATGAGGCCAGTGGGAGGGGCGATCCGTGCGGATCGCTGCACTGCGATGAGGCATGTATGGGCGGCAGCAGGACTGGCAGTGGCGATGGGGATGGGAAGCGCAGCAGCGCAGGCACCCGAGAGCGGAACGGCCATGGTGGCTGAGGTACGGGAAGCGGACGTGGCGGTCAGCCGAGTGGTGGAGGCGCCGCGGCCGGGCCTCCCGCCGCAGCCGGTCGCAGCGCCGGCGCAGGGGCTGGCAAATTCCTGTGCAGCTGCGGATGTGGTTTCGCAGCCGAGTCGCCCGGAGTGGTCGAGCGGAGCGCAGACAACGCAATGTGGCGTGATGGAGAACGATTTCGGATGGCTCTGGCAGCCGCTGGGCGGCGGGGTAACACAGACGGTTTACCCGCTGAGCGTGCGGTACGGACTAACGCCGAGGATGGATCTGCGCTGGGGGATGCCGACGCGGATGCAGCAGAGCGGGGGCGGGACGCAGGCGCTGACGGGTGTGACCGACCAGTGGCTGAGCGTGACCTACAGGTATCTGGAGCAGGGGCGGCGAGTGCCGGCGCAGGCGTTGAGCTACAGTTTCAAGATTCCGACGGCGAACCCGGCGAAGGGATTCGGGAGCGGGTACGCCGACCACCAGCTGACGTGGATTGCGAGCCGGGACGTGCGGCGCCTGCACTTCGATTTCAACGCGGTGGGGACGCTGGCAGGCGCACCGCGGCGAGTCGACGGAGCGGCGCAATACGGGCTGGCGCTGTCGGCGCCGGCAACGAAGACACTGGGGCTGATTGTGGAAACCGACGGCGGATCGGAGCCGGGCAGCGCGGATCGGTTCGGACAGGCGCTGCTGGGAGCATCGTGGACGGTGAGGCCATGGCTGGTTGTGGATGCGGCCTACACGAAGGCGTTCACGGCGGGGACTCCGCGGCAGCAGCTGACGATGGGGTTCACTTACGCGCACCGGCCGGGGTTGCCGGGGAGCGGACGGCCGCGGATGTTGCGGGCGCTGGGCCGGTAAGGGGCGGGGGCGGACAGGCACGGGCGCTCCGGGGAGGAACGCCCGTTGGCGAAAGCCCCTCCCGGATGCTCAGTGAGCGACGGGGCGGGCGAAAA
>JBAUGH010000557.1:0-9295 GCA_049679565.1 Acidobacteriaceae bacterium | reverse complement strand
CCTCTACGCTCGACTGGAAGGAGCGCGGGCTGAAACTGGAACAGACGACAAAATTTCCCGCCGACGAGCGCGTGACCCTGACGATCCAGAGCGCGCCCTCAGCGCCCACCGCACTGAAAATCCGCGTGCCGTACTGGGCGACGGACGGCGTCGCGTACAGCATCAACGGCCAGCAGCAGAACATAACCGCGACGCCTGCCACCTACGTCACCCTCGAACACGACTGGAAATCCGGTGATGTGATCGCCATCGACATGCCGCTCACCCTTCATCTCTCCACCACACCCGACGACAAGCAGGTGCAGGCGGCGATGTACGGACCCCTGGTTCTGGCCGCCCTGCTGGGAACTGAGGGCCTAACCACCGACATGATCTATGGGGATTCCGGGCCGTGGGGCTCCGACGATGGCTATCCCATGCCGACCATCGACATGCGACCCCATATGCACCGCGGCCCTGACGGCAAGCCGGTCGAAGGTCCGGCTCCGGAACCGGGCGCCATCTGGTTCGAGCGCGCCGAAGCAACACGGGAGTATCCGCTGCTGTTCCACTCGAAAGGACGCGGGCCAACCCACACGCTGGTGCCGCTCAACCAGGTGATGGACCAGCGGTACACAGTCTATCTGCGGAACCTCACCGCCTGAACCAGGGGCTTCGCTCGGGATGATCGGGCGAAGCCTCCACCCTCCGAAAAAAGTGAAAGCCCCACGGCGCAGTCACGAACAAAACTTCGGATGCCTGTCTTCCTGATGTGGAAGCGTCAGAGGATGGTGGACGCGGAAGGAATCGAACCTTCAACCTGTCGATTAAGAGTCGAATGCTCTGCCAATTGAGCTACGCGTCCACGGAAGGCCGGCGAAGCGGGAGGACCCCGCGGGACAGGCAGAATTCCGCCGCACCATCCTCACTATAGCACAGCAAAACTGCACGTTTTGCCCTGGCGCCGAGCCGCTCAGCCCATCGTTTTTCGCTTGAATTTGCGCCCCGTCCGGCCTCAGAACGTGAACGACAACCCACCCTCGATGCACCGCGCCGCCTGCGCAAAATACAGGCTGCTGCCGTCGCGCGATACAAACGGCCGATACCCTTCCGCGAGCAAATTTCTCACGTCCACCAGCGCTTCCACGCCGTTCGGAATAATGCCGTGGTAGCGGATTGGCTGCCGCACCAGCACACTGAGATAGGCATCCGGAAGCCCCGTCGCAAATGAATCTACCCCCGTCACCGTGCGCGAATCCTGCCACCTGTACGAAGCCCGCCACTGGGTTCCGGTGGACGTTATCTTCCCCCGCACCCCCGCGCTGTACATCGATGCCGGACGCGCCTTCGCGTTTCCCAGCGCCTCGGCCACCGTCTCGGTTTCCGGCGCCGCCGCAGCCATCGTCAGCGCGTCGCCCAGCGCCACGTCGAACGAGATCCACGTGGCGTTGTTCAACTGCTCCTCGACCTCCCCAAGCATCCCGCTCCCGGTGAAGCTCGGCCCCGCCGCCCGCAGCAGGTCGCTGGACTGGTCGTAGAGTAGATTGCCCTGCGACCAGTCCGCCGGCGAGATCGTGCCCCCGCCGCTGATCACCGGATTCTCCACGTGCTCCTGCCAGGCCGTTACCCGCATGCGCAGGTTGTCGGTGTTGCGGCCGACTGTGAACTCCTGATGCACGCCCTGCTCCAGCGCCAGCCGTCCGCCGCGCTCGGCCAGCGCAGGCTCAATCGTCGCCTCGCGATCCAGATCGCTCACCTGCTGGATGCCCGGCGCCGTGGAAATGCGGTACGCCACCAGCATGTTGCCCGGGCGCAGCGTCACCGCGGCAAACGGATGGTTCGCCAGCACCGTGTTCGTCAGGTGGACAGCCTCGGTCTCATCCCCGAATTCCGCCTGCAGCGACTCCGTGATCGTCGTCGTCTCGCCGCTGCGCATCTCGATTGCCTGCAGGCCCTGGCTCCCCGGGCCGCCCTGTATATCCGGCCGGGCCTCTACCGCCCCGATCGCCCGGAATGTCCGCCCCGGCGCCAGCTGCTGCTCGTACCCCAGCATCGAGTTCACCGCGGGGATTGCCGCCTGGCTCAGGTCGGCGCGAAAGATCATCGCCCGCCCGTCGTCCGGCGTTCTCTCCATCTCGAAATCGTTGTGAACGCCGCCGTCCCCGAAACCGCTCTCGCCGCCGCGCACCGTCACCCGCGCCTTCAGTTCCGGCGCCGATCCATCCCCGTTGTCCACGACCACCAGCGGCCCGTCCTGCAGCAGCCGCAGCAGCGGCCGATTCGCGCTCAGCCGCAGCGTCCATGTCCAGTCGTCCTTTGGCTCATCGGCCGGCCGCGGCTTTGCCGGCAGCCACCGGAACGCCTCATACAGCGTGTTCAGGGTGAGGTTGATCACCAGCTTCGAGCCGCCCAGCACTCGCAGGTTCTCGCGCAGCGTCGGCAGGAACAGCGACCCCGCCGCCTTCACCTCGTAGACCCCGGGAAGAATCGCATCCATCCGGTAGCGCCCGTGGCCGTCGGTATAAACCTCGTTGACCACCGAGAAATCCGGTCGCAGCAGCTCCACCGCCACGCCCGTCTGAGGCGTACCCCGGCTGTCCCGCACCATTCCGGTCAGGCTGTTCGTCTGCGCCTCAGCCGGCACACCTGCCGCCCACAGCACGGCCATCGCCAGCGAAAGGGGAACGGAAATGGAAAAACGTCGGCTCACTGCTCAGTTCGTCGCGATTTGCTCCCTGGCGCTGCTCCCTGAATCCCGATTCTCCCGCTCCCCGGCTCTGTGGCCAGTTGGAGCGCCGAATTTTCGGGCCGCTTGCCCGAAAACCTGTCGAGCCTATTCCACCGTAAAGGGCGCCGACTCCGCAATCTGCTGCCGCGTCACGTCGTCGTTCACGCTGATCTTCACGATGTACTTCCCAGGCTCCAGACTTGCAAGGGGGAGGGTCTTTTCCAGCGTCAGCTGATCGGAATTGGCACTCAGTTTCTTCGAATCTTCATGAGTGTCCAAAATGGCCTTGTTCGTAGCCGCGTTCAGAATTTGATAATCGATCACCGCGTTGTTCTGCTTGCTCTTGTCGTCCAGACCAAGATTATAGACCTGCATCCAGAAATTCAGGCTCTGGTCCCGATGAAAAGCCGCCGGCGCTGCCGGGTTGGTCGTCACCCGCGGGCGCACAAACGTGTTCCCGATGATGAACATCCCCGCCCCGATCTCCTTCGACGGCACCCGCTCCATCTTGTCCGCCAGAATCAGCGACGAGGCGGCCAGCCGGTCTTCGTCGTACCGGGGCACCGTAATCGCCTGCGCCCATACCCCCACGTGGTCCTTATTGTTCACGTCCTTGATGGCGATGTCGATCCGGTACCGCCCCGGACGCAGCGGAAATGCCTTCCAGTACAGCGACGAATTGTCCAGCGACATCGCCAGCAATTCCGCCGGCTGCTCCACTTCCAGCGTCTCTTCGAAGCTCTGCACCACCCGGTCCGTGATCGTCGAGATCCGCCCGATCACCGAAACCTCGCCCTTCGCAACCCCATCCTTCGTATTAAACGTGATGTCCCGGTTCTTGATCTGCAGCGTGATCGGCACCAGAACCGTGTCGTCCGTCACCTTGACGAAATCTGTCCGCACCTCGAAGGGGAAGAACGGCCCGTTCAGCACTTTATGACTCGACAGGAACTCCGCCAGATCCATGTCCTTGAATTTGATCACCGGCGGCGCTTCCAGCTTCGCCATCAGTTCGATGCGATCGAACTCTTTCGACTGGTTGGTCGACGAATCAGGCCCCGGCCCCAGATTCTCCAGCCCTCCCTTGAACCGGTCCGCCTTCGAAGCCATGCCCATCTGTTCGTAGAGCGTCTGGCCCGCGTTCGGCACGTGCAACAGCGCGTCCTTCTCCGACCGGTCAATCGTCATGTGGTAATCGCCGCACATGCACGAATCGACAAACTCAATATCGATGTTCTCCCCGATCCCTTCGAGGTAACGGTAGTGCCACGTCTCAAACGGGTACGTCGAGGTCTCACCGCCGCCTTCCTCGATCGGCCGCTCGTATTGGCCGCCTGCCGGATGCGATTCGATCGAGTCCGGCTTCCCGAACTTGATATAGATCATCCCCCGGTCGGTCATCCAGCCCGGCTTGCCCGCGGCAAAATGCTCGTTGGCGTACGCGATGCGCGCGTAATACTCTTCCCGGAACTCGTTGTCCGGGGAATCCGGGTTCGGATTTCTCCGCCGCCAGAACTGCTCGATGAACGCGTCCCGCTCCTCATCGTTGCTCAGGCTCAGAAACGCCTTCCGCTCCTGGTCGGTGATAATCCAGCGAACATCCTGGTTCAGCCACTTCCGGTAGGTGTCGCTTAACTCGTTTCTCAGTTCTTTCTGCTGCTCCCGCCGTTGCTTGTCGGAGAGCTTTCGCGTCAGCGGATTCTGGTTGTCCTGGGAATTGTCCTGCGAGCTCTGGGACGAGTCCTGCTGGGCCTGGTCCTGCTGGGACGGGTCCTGCTGCTGCGACTGCGCATGGACTTTCACACAGCTCACACCGGCGAGAAATACGATCAGGATCGTGGACAGGAGGGAGAAACGGTTCCTGAACATATGCGTTACGGCTACTCCTTGGGGGCGTTCTTGATTCTAGAGGCCGCGGAGGCCGTTTTCAAGCGATTCCTTTGCCTCCGCACACCTTCGGAAGGCCCACTTCACGCTTTCTGTAAGACTTACCCACCCCCCGACCTGTTATCATGACGTGGAAATCTCTTCGGCATTTACCGGCCGCCGCGGCGGACGTCCAAATCCTCGAACAGAACCTTCTCCATCAGAGGATTCAGCCTCGCCCGGACGTGCGCCCCGCCGTCGTTTCCGCGGAACTGCCGCCACTGGATTTGCGTAACTGTCCACCGAAGGAACTACTGTCTTGAAGAAGATCCTCATCATCATTGGCGTCGTCCTGGTTCTCGGTGGAGTCGTCACCCTCTCCATCGTCCGCGCGCAGTCCGGCTATACCAAAGTCCTCATCGGCACCGTCTCCCGCGAGAATCTCGATTCCGTCGTCAGCGCCACCGGCCAGATCACCCCCAAAACCTACGTCAACATCGGCGCCAACGCCATGGGCCGGGTTACCCATTTCTTTGTCAGCGAAGGCGACCACGTCAAAAAGGGCGAGATCGTGGCCACCATCGAAAATATCCAGCAGGAAGCCAACGTCGCCGCCCAGCAAGCCACCATCTCCGCGGCCCGTACGGATATCAATTCCTATATCGCCGCCGAAAAGACCGCTCAGGCCAACATCGATCATGCTCAGGCCGACCTTGAGCAGAAAAAGCTGGACTACCAGCGCGCCCAGGCGCTTTACAAAGACCAGGTCATGTCGAAGCAGGACTTCGACGCCAAAAAGGCCGCCTACGATCTCGATGTCGCCTCCCTCGCCCAGGCCGACGCCGCACTCGCCCAGGCCCGCGCCCAGACCGCTTCCGCCCGCGGTCACTTCCAGACCCAGCAGGCCGACCTCGCCGTCCAGAAGGATCTCCTCCGCCAAACCATCTCCATCGCTCCCTTTAACGGCATCGTCACCAATGAGCCCATCCGCCAGGGCGAAATGGTTGTGCCCGGCATCCAGAACACCGAGGGATCCACCCTCATGACCCTCGCTGACATGTCGGTCGTGACCGCCGAGGTCAAAGTCGACGAAACCGACATCGTCAATGTCGCCCTCGGACAGCCCGCCGACGTCACCGTCGACGCCCTCCCGGGCAAAGTCTTCAAAGGCCACGTCACCGAAGTCGGCGATCAGGCCCTGCTCCGCTCCACCGGCGTCGCCACCAGCCAGTCCACCAGCGGCGTCGAGGAAGCCAAAGACTTCAAAGTCGTCGTTACCCTCGACCATCCCTCCGACGAGCTCCGCCCTGGCCTTTCCGCCACCGCAAAGATCACCACCGCGCACAAAACCGATGTCGTGGCCATTCCCATTGAGGCCCTCGTCATGCGCGACCCGAAACAGCTCAAAGAGCAGGAAGAGCACCCCGGCACCGTATCCGCCGCGACCACCACCCAACCCTCCCAGCTGGTCCAGGGAGTTTTCGTCGTCAGTAAGGTCAACGGCAAGGACCGCGTCCACTTCGTGCCCGTCGCCACCGGCATCACCGGCGCCACCGATATCGAAGTCCTCAGCGGCCTCAGGTCCGGCGACCGCATCGTTACCGGCACCTACCGTGTCCTGCGCGACCTGAAACCGAACTCCCTCGTCAAACAGGACAGCACCCTCGCCGCACCTCCGAGCAACTCCGGATCATCTTCATAAGCAAAGCCGGGGAACCATCCTCCCCGCCGGCTCGTACCCGTTTAGCATGGCAACAGGAGTCCTCATGGCGGCAGAGACATCAACCGAAGTCGAACTGCGAACCGCGGCCAACCCCTGCCCGGCCGACATGATCGTGGTCGAAGACCTGTGGAAGACCTACGACATGGGCTCCGAGCAGCAGGTTCAGGCTCTCCAGGGCGTCAATCTGCGCATTTGCCGTAACGAATACGTCGCCATCATGGGACCCTCCGGGTCCGGCAAATCCACCCTCATGAACCTCATCGGCTGCCTCGACACTCCCTCCAGCGGCAAATACTGGCTCAACGGCCACCTCGTCAGCGAGCTCAACGATGACGAGCTGGCCCGTATCCGCAACAAGGAAATCGGTTTCGTCTTCCAGACCTTCAACCTGCTGGCTCGCGCCACCGCTCTGCACAACGTCGAGCTGCCCCTCATCTACAACGGCACGCCCGCCGAGGACCGCGCCACCCGCGCTAAAGCCGCGCTTGCCGCCGTGGGCCTCGAAGCCCGCATGAACCACAAGCCCAACGAGCTTTCCGGCGGCCAGCGCCAGCGCGTCGCCGTCGCCCGCGCCCTCGTCAACAATCCGTCCATCATCCTCGCCGACGAGCCGACCGGCAACCTCGATTCCAAAACCGGCGAAGAGATCATGGCTCTGTTCGACGACCTTCACCGCAAGGGCAACACCATTGTCCTCGTCACCCACGAGGCCGATATCGCCGAGTACGCGCACCGCGTGGTTCACATCCGCGACGGCAAGATTTTTTCCGACCAGCCGTCGGGACGCCCCCGCGCAATCGGTTAGCCAGACCTCCCTGCACCCACAGAGTCACCCCCACCGCCCGCCTGCCTTCATCCTTCCCGCCCTTCTGCCGATAAGCCCAGCAGCAGGATGGAAAGAAAACGTGGCTCTCGCATCGATGGCGGCAGACGAACAGCTCGATCAGGCGCTTTCCACTACCAGCCCGCTCAGCCTGGATCTTCTCGAGCCTTCGCTCCTCCAGCCTGAAAAGTGGATGCTTGGCCCCATGGTCGGACGCAGTCCCGTCATGCAGCACTTCTTCGCCCGCATCCGGTGCACCGCTCCTCACTTTCGCCTCGCCGGCGTCGAAGGCGAATCCGGATCCGGCAAGCTGCTCACCGCCCGCACCCTCCGTAGCTTCGGTCCCGCCTCCGCCGGCCCCTTCACTCCCTGGATCGCTTCAGCCTTCCTCGAAGCTCCCGACCTCCACTGGAGAGCAGCCCGCGCGGGCCTGCTTTACCTCTCCCGGGTCGACGAACTTTCCCCCGACCAGCAACGCCGGCTCCGCGATTTCCTCGAGCGCTCCGCTCATGAGCGTATGCGCAATATTCCCGCGCCCGGCCCCCTGCAGGTTGTCGCTGGGTCCGCCCAGCCGCTCCGCCGCCTCGCCACCGCCGGCGCCTTTCGCTCCGACCTCGCCAGCCACCTCACCGCGATTCGCTTCGTCCTGCCTCCCCTCCGCGATCGCCCGGATGATATTCCCCTCCTCGCCGGCCTCTTTCTCTCCCAGTGGACCCTCGAGCATCACAAGCCGCTCCGCGGCTTTGCCCCCGGCACGCTCAGCCGCCTCTCCAACTGGTCCTGGCCCGGCAACGTCAGCGAACTCGAGACCGCCATCGCCGCCGCCGCTCTGGAATGCCCCGGTCAGTGGATTCGCCCCATCGACCTCCCTCGCCTCGACTGGCCCATCGCTCCGGTCCCGGATCCTTCGGCCCTGGATCCTTCGACCCTGGATTCTTCGGCCCGGGATTCCTCGGCCCCCGATTCTTCCGCCGCCGACCCCAATCTCGATCGCGCCATCCTTCGCCACATCGTCCGCGTCCTCACCCGCGTCAATGGCAACAAGGTGCGCGCCGCCCGCATGCTCGGGATCAGCCGCTCCACCCTTTACCGCCTCCTCGATACCGCCCGCACCCCGTCCCCTTCTGCCTCCTTCTCCGATTAACCGCTTACACCGTCGCCTTCGACGCTTCCACCAGCGCGTGATCGGCCGCCACTTCCTGCCCGCTCCATGCCTTTTTCGCCGTCCACGCGGCCGGCGCATCCGCCCAGAACGGATCGCTCGCCCCCAGCCCCAGCGGCAGCCACGCTGCCGAACACAGATAGCAGCTTCCGGTTGAGATGTACGCCTCCGCCATCTCCGGCTGATGCCCGCAGAACCCCACCGTCAGCCAACCGTTCGCATCGAATGTCCCCGGCGCATCCGTCATCCGCCGCATCACCGCCGTCAGCCCGCTCCGCACCTGCCCCGGCGTAACCGCCTCCGGCAGCTGTTGGCGCAGCGCAATCTCCGCCAGCAGATGAAATGCCCCGAACCGGTAACACAGCGACCGCCCCACCGGCGGAAAGCTTCCCTCCGGGCCGATTAGCCGCTCCAGGATCGCCGCATACCGCCGCGCCCGCGCCAGCATGACCGGCTGGAACGAGTCCCAGGCGCGCGATACCTTCCCCACCGTATCCAGCACGTTCAACAGCAGAGGATGAATCACGAAGCTGTTGTAGTAGTCCCAGTGGAACTGCGGCCCGTCCCCGTACACCCCGTCGCCCTTGTACCAGCTGTCCAGCGCGCGAATCGCATAGTCCGCCCGCATCGCGTCCCACCGTTCCCCCATCAGGCACAGCGCCGCTTCCACCATCGCCGGGAACAGCAGCCAGTTGCTGTACCCCGGCCGGATCACCCGCGACGATTCGAGCGCCGCAGTCACCTGCTTCTGCGTCTTCCTGTCCAGCTTCTGCCACAGCTCCGTCGGCGCGCGCACCATCCCCAGCGCCAGAAACGCCGTGTCCACCACCGGCTGCGCGCCCTGATTGAAGTTCAGAAAATCCGGCGACGCCGGATCGGTGGCCGACGCCAGCCCCGCCCGCGCCCATTCCGCGAACTGCCCCCGCAGCTTCCCTTCGGAGCCCTCCCGCGGCCCCGACTCCAGCCACGGCGCAATCCCGCACAGCAGTCTCCCGAACGCCTCCAGATGTGTGT
>JBAUGH010000556.1:0-4102 GCA_049679565.1 Acidobacteriaceae bacterium | reverse complement strand
CAGCGTGAGGTGCGAAGATTCATTGCGAAGTGAATCTCGACGCGATCCCCCGCACTCCAGGTGCGTTGGACGCGCGCGAACGCCCCGGGATTCGGACTTCGCTCCGCTTCGTCATTCACTCGAATTGAGACGCCACGCGCCCAGCCAGGGATACGCAACTGCAGGCTGAACGCAGTCGGGCTGGCTGGAACTATGGTGAGCTGCACCCGGCCTGTGAAGGGATAATCAGTTTCTTCGGTCACCCGGACGGGGATGCCTCTTATCAGCGTTTGGACTTCGCAGGGCGCATAGGCAACCGCTGCGAGTCCATCCTCATTGTCGCTCTCCTGACGTCCGGAGAGCATCCACAGGCTATTTGCGAACTTCGGCCAGCCCTGGTGATAGTTCGCGGTGCAACATCCGAAATTCGGAGCGAGCCCAAAAAGATTGGATTCCGGTCCATCAGTCACCCACGGCCTCTGGTGCAGGCTGCATTCCACCTGATTCGGCTCCTGGTTATATTGATGCGCCCACATATCATCGGTCAGCGTTCCAGGCAGAGCGTTATAGGCCAGCTTCTCCAGCTGATCGGCAAGGGATGCATCTCCGGTTATGGCCAGTGACCGTTCCAGGGAAAACATATACTCAACCACCGTACAGAGCTCGGAGCCCTGCGATGGGTCTCGTCCTGCCAGATGTTCGGAGCAGGAAAACATTCCATTCGGCAACCCGTGATAGCGGTTCAGGTCAGCGATCGCCTGGAAGACATTGCGGCGATCTCGCGGAGCACCTGATATCTGCGACCATACGGGCCCACACTTGACCGCTTGTCCATTGTTGACTCCGTGAGTTGCTAACGCCAAATCACCGAGTCCGCCACCTTCATTGAGCCTGATGAATTCCGCGGTGATTTTCTCCGTGAAGCGGAAGGTTTCAAAATTGCCGATCCAGTCGTACCCCTGTACATGGAGCAGCCGCGCAAGGTCCAGCAGATACGGAGCCCCCGTCCGGTTGTAGAGCCAAATCACGCTGAGCAATTCGTCCTGCCATCGGAACCTGGCCCAATCCCGCAAAGGTCGCCTGGGCAACTCTGCGAGCTGAAAGCGAAAATACCGGTCGACAATTGGGATTACACGCGGGTCACTGGTGATTTCCTGATATTGCGTCAGCGCCTTCAGCATCACGATGCGCGGCCACCAGTCGTCGTTATTGCGAGGCCCGATCATTCCATTCGGCCACTGATTCTGCAGCGTCCAGTCGATGAAGGTTTGGGCAATTTCCTTGAGTCGCTTGTCATCCACCAGGAACGCTAACGGAAGCAAACCGTCCAAATAGTAGGGGCCACGTTCCCACGACTCACCCGAGCCTCCAAGCCAACCGCTATTCGGGCCAACATCGGGCCATATTTGGCTCAAATGTCCGCTCAAGCCATTGGCCTGGATACGCAGCTGCTCTAAAAGCCATCCCCGCGGACGTATCGATCCGAGCGGCAAGGCAAAGAAAACGGCCGGCGCAAGCGGCACCCTGTCCTTCACAACCGGCTTAGCCTGTGAAGTATCTGCCAACGCCGAATCGAGAAGAAGGCCTGGTAATGCCAGGCTCATTCCAGATGCAGTTATAGCGCGCATCACTTCTCTGCGAGTCATCAGACCTGAAAATGGCGGCTTCCTGACGCGGGTTTGCATCCTGTCTCTCCTCTGGCGTGGTCCCCAATTCGAAACGGCCGGTCGCGCTCAGCACAGCGGATCTTCAGCCCGGCTGCGATCAGCTCGCGAACCAGAGGCCCTTCCGCGGGCATTGCGAAGGAGCTCGCCGGTCATCGGTCCACTGTGCGAAAGATTATAGATTATCAAAAGCGAAATTTACCTCTTCGGAGACAAGACGTCGTCAGCGACAGCGCCGCCCAGGGAACGATTTCGCTGTGGCAAATACGAGGTCTCCGCGGGGCTTCCCGGAGAGTCTGCGGCGACGGACGGCAGTCGCGGCGCAGCGCACATCAATTGGCAAAAGGAGCGAGCGGCCGCAAACGTTGTCTCGCCGCGCTCGCCAACCCGGCAGAGGAGAGTCGCCACCTCGAGTTGCCGCCTTCCCAGGTGCAGCGGCGCGGCTCCGTTCCGGATGTCGGCCCAGAGGGAGATGCCCTCCTGATCGAGTTGCCAGAAGCAGAACGCTGCGGGCTGCGTTCTGACCCCATATCCGCGCAGGACGTGGCCGTCGAAGGTGATGCAATACCAGGGCATCACCCGCTCCGGCACAATGCCGCGCCATTCGAGATTGCCGTAACTGCGTTCCCAGGCATCTCCGAGACAGCGCAGGTCGGCCGGAATCTTCATGTTCCAGCGCAGGTGCAGGTGCGACAGAGCCGTCGTCGGGCTGCCGAGTCGAATGCGCTGCTGGTTGCCCGGTGAACAGACCTCCAGTTCGACGAGGATTCCGCTCCCCGCCCATGAGTCACCCTGCCGTTTCAGGGGAAAGGGCGATTCCAGTCCGCTGTATGCGACGATGGAGTCCGGTTGACGGAGATCCTGGCTGCTGGTCGATCCGGCGTTGCGCGCGGGCGCGATCTCCGCGTGGATCATGTTCGTGTGCGGCAGGGAAATCAATGCGCCGCCGAGAGTGGCGGCCCTGCGTAAAAGCGCTCTCCGCGTCGGCTGCTGACAGACCATCGCCAATATCCGCTTTCTGAACTGCGAGGCTGACCCGCCGGGCGAGCGTGGACCGCGGTGTTGCCTGCGGCCAGGGGGACAGGAGCAATTTCAGTAATAGTATGTCAGTGCGGGTGAACGAAACGCGCATCGGGCGTGCAACTATCTCGACGTTCACGCCGGAACAACACTCGCATTGGGGCATTCCGCGAGTTTCCTGCGGACATTGATTGGACGCACAGGCGGAACATTGATTGCCCAGGACATCCTTTCACGTGATCACGATCTCCTGACCCTGCCTGGCAAAGAGCTCATAGTCGGGGGCCACATCCACGCCCCACCCGGGTTTCTCCGGGATGAACCACTGGCCGTTGCGAAATTCGTACGCGGAAGAATCGAGCGCGAAGTCATGATATCGGTCGTCTTCAGCAACCGGGATGTTGATCCTCAGTTTCGAGGCATGGAGAATTGCCAGCTTCCCCATCTCGCTCATCCAGTTATGCGGGGTCACATTCACCCGGTAAGGCGCAGCCAGATCGGCCGCGTACAGAATCTTCGAGAATCCACAGGTGCGCATGTCCGGCTGGATGTAGCGATAGAGGCCTGCCTTCATAAAGGGCGTGTAGGCATCCATGTCTCTTACGCTCTCGCCATCGGCCACACTTGTATCCGCGTTGATCTCCTGGAGGGCCCGATGCAGTTTGGCATAGTCGTCGAGGGTCTCCGGAAAGATCTCCTCAATCCAGTTCAGCCGATAGGGCGAGCACTCCTTTAGAAACCGCACCGCCCAGTCGAGGTGTCCCTGGTAACCTTTGGTGGCATCAGCCATCAGATTCATGTTGAAGCCGACGGCCTCTCGCGCCGCAATCACAACCTCGATATCGCGAACAACCCCGGCCTCCCCGGGCATCCATTTCCAGGGTCGGCCGACCTTGATTTTCAGGCCGCGGTATCCGTCGCCACGGATCTCCTTCGCAATCGCGCCAACTTCGCCTGCCCCTTTACCGGATGTGACATCGACGAAATAAAGAGACCCGTCGTAGGCGTCAATTCCGTCCCGCACCGAGGGCCCGAACAGGGCGTGCACCGGCCGGCCGCGCAGCTTTCCCACAAGGTCCAGCAATACCATCTCGAAATAGCAGTTTCCTTCGTCTGTCAGTCGAGCGGCATATTCCGGGGCGAATCCCTTGATCAGGTCGCCATCCCAGCTGAACAGGGCTTCCGGATCCAGCCCGATCATTCCCTTCAGGAAGCCCAGACCCGCCTCCCTGATCCGCACATAGCCTTCAACTCCCAGCCCCTGAGTGCCGTCCGAAAGGAACGCTCTTACCAGGCGACATTTTCCGTTCTTTCCGACCGCCTCGGTATCGTACGCATTCATTGCCACCGAGCGGTGGAACTCTCCCGGCAACTCGAGAATTGTAATCTTGGTAATCACGGGCTTCCCGCCAACCGCCGAATGGGCCACAGGCCCAAGG
>JBAUGH010000555.1:0-1639 GCA_049679565.1 Acidobacteriaceae bacterium | reverse complement strand
AAAGCGCGCGCTGCAGCGGGAAGAGCTTCTTCGTCGCAATAAAAAATTACGAAACCGCCACCAGCTCCCGAGGCGCCGCCGCGGCCGCCGTCGCCGGCACCCCGCTCCACGCCAGCTGCTCCATCGGGTTCGCCGTAGGGCGCCCCAGCAGATACCCCTGAGCCTCGTTCGTCCCCAGCGACCGCATCAGCTCCAGCTGTTCTTCCGTCTCAATGCCTTCCACGATCACCTTCATGTGCAGGTTGTGCGCCATCGACAGCACCGACTGCACAAACGACCGCGTCTCGTCCCGCACCGCCAGCTCGCTCACAAACGTCCGGTCCAGCTTCAGCGCGTCCAGAAACAGCCTGGGCAGATAGCTCAGGCACGAGTAGCCCGTCCCGAAGTCGTCCATCGCCACGCCGATGCCCCGGCCCGTCAGCCGCCGGATCAGATCGGCCGCCCGTTCCACCCCGCTCAGCGTCGCCGACTCGGTCAGCTCCAGCTGCAGCAGGCTCGGCCGCAGACCCGTCCGGGCCAGCGTCTCTTCCACTTCCTCCAGGAACGAGTCCCGCGCAAACTGCAGACTCGACACGTTCACCGCCACCTGGATCGGCCGGTTCGCGCGCCCCTGCCACTCGACCGCATCCCTGCACGCCCGCTCCATCACATACGCGCCCAGCTGCATAATCAGCCCGCTCTCTTCGGCCACCGGGATGAACGTCAGCGGCGGAATCGGCCCCAGCCGCGGATGCGACCAGCGCGCCAGCGCCTCGAAGCGCACAATCGTGTTCGTCGCCAGGTCGAACTCCGGCTGGTAGTGCACCGTGATCTCGCCCTTTTCCAGCGCCCGCCGCAGCTCGCCTTCCAGCATCAGCCGCTCCCGCGCCGCGCTCCCCAGCCCGTCGCCAAACTGCACGATCCGGTTCTTCCCGTTGCGCTTGGCCGCGAACATCGCGCAGTCCGCCTGCCGCAGCAGCTGGCCCCCTTCTTTGCCATGCTCCGGGAACATGCTGATCCCAATGCTCGCCGTCAGCCGGAGCGAATGTCCCTCGATCTCGAACGGCTCCTTCAGCAGCTCCAGCGCCGTCCTGGCCACCAGATCCGCGTCCGTCTTGCTCTCCACATCGTCCAGAATCAGCGTGAACTCGTCGCCGCCGATCCGCGCCAGCGTGTCCGACTGCCGGAAGCGCGCCTTCATCCGCTGCGCCACCTGTCCCAGCAGCGCGTCGCCCACCCCATGGCCCAGGCTGTCGTTCACCAGCTTGAATCCGTCCAGATCGATATACAGCAGCGCCACCTTCCGGTTCTCCCGCCGCCCCTTGGCCAGGCTGTGCGCCAGCCGATCGATCAGCAGCCGCCGGTTCGGCAGCCCCGTCAGATCGTCGAACAGCGCCATCTGCTGCAGCCGCGCCTCCGCATCCCGCCGCGCCCGGTCCCGCTTCTGCAGCTCCGTCAGCATGGCGTTGAATCCGTCCACCAGCTCGACAATCTCTTCGCTGCCGCTCTCCGGCATCTGCGGATCGAACGGCCGCTGCGCTGCCACCTGCAGCATCGACCGCGCCAGGTCCCGGATCGTGTGCGCCGTCTCCGAAGCCTTCTCCAGCGCCTCTTCCTGCTCGCCCACCTGCCGCCGCAGCTTGTTCACCCGCGCCAGCAC
>JBAUGH010000554.1:0-2154 GCA_049679565.1 Acidobacteriaceae bacterium | reverse complement strand
GGCCTGGTCGAGGTCCAGCCCGAGCGCGGCGAGGGATTTGGCGCCGGCTGGGCTGACGGTGTAGGCGGAGCCGGAGCCGGCGGGCTCGATCCAGCGCCGCTTGAGGAATTCGTCATGCAGGGAGACGGCGACGGCTCCGGCCATGTGGTCGTAGCAGCTGCGGGCGGTGCGCAGTCCTTCGGGCGTGGCGGGAACGAACGGCGTGCGGCGGACGCCGGCCAGGACGCTGAGGCGTTCGAGGGTGCGGGCCACTTCGGGTCCGGCGAGCGAATAGTAGCGATGGCGGCCCTGCACCAGAACCTTAACTAATTTTTCCGCCTTCAGCCGGTTGAGGTGCACGCTGGCGGTGGAGGGCGCGACTTCGGCCACCATGGCCAGCTCGGTACCGGTGCGGGCGTGGCCGTCGAGCAGCGAGTAGAGCATGCGGGTGCGGGCGGGCTCGGCAATGGCGGCGGCGATGGCGGACACCGCGGTCTCGATGCCTGGATGCGCATCCATAGTTTCACCGTAAACGAAGTATCGCCGCAGGGCAAGTGTCATGCTGGCAACTATGGACGGGGGAGACGGCGGCGGGGGCGGCATGGACCGGCGCGAGCTGATGAAGGCGATGGCGCTGGTCTGGGTGGCGCGCCCGGTGACGAGCCGCTTCAATCCGGACACAAATCCGCAGGACACAAATCGGCACGACACGAGCGCGCAGGAGAAGGCCTCGCAGGAGAAATTCACGATGATCACGTGTTTCATTCGCTACCAGATCGATCCTCTGCAGAGAGAGGCGTTTCGCAGCTATGCGGAGAACTGGGGACGGATTATTCCCCGCTGCGGCGGGCATCTGGTGGGCTATTTTCTGCCCGACGAGGGCACGAACGACATTGGCTGGGGTCTGATTGCGTTTCCCAGCCTGGCGGCTTACGAAGCGTACCGGGCGCGGCTGAAGACCGATGCGGAGTCGCTGGAGAATTTCGCGATGGCGCAGCGGATGCGGATGATTCTCCGCGAGGAGCGCACGTTTCTGGAAACGGTGGACGGGACTTTCTGCCAGCCCGCGGCGCGCGGCCAGCAGGGATGAGGCGGGATGCCCACACAGAAGGAAAAAGGGTCGCGGTTTCGGGCGCTGCATCGACGCAAGGGCGCGTTTCTTATTCCCAACCCCTGGGATATAGGAACGGCGCGGCTGCTGGCGCAGATGGGATTCGAGGCGCTGGCGACGACCAGCGCGGGATGCGCCTTCTCGCGCGGGGTGCCGGATGGAAAGGTGACGCGCCTGACGGCGCTGGCGCATATCGCAGAGCTGGCGCACGCAGTGGATTTGCCGGTAAGCGCGGATCTCGAGAACGGGTTTGCGGATTGCCCGGAGCAGGTGGCGGAGACGATCCGCATGGCGGCGTCGGCGGGCGTGGTGGGGGGATCGATTGAAGACGCTACGGGCGACGGCGAGCGGCCGATTTATCCGCTGAAGCTGGCGGTGGAGCGAATAGCGGCGGCGGCCGATGCGGCGCGGGCGCTGGCGTTTCCCTTCACGCTGACGGCGCGGGCGGAAAACTTTCTTCACGGGCGGCGGGATCTGGAGGACACGGTGCGGCGGCTGCGGGCGTATCAGGAAGCGGGCGCGGATGTGGTCTATGCGCCGGGGCTGACGACGGTGGAGGAAATCAGGGCGGTGGTGGGCTGCGTGAAGCGGCCGGTGAATGTGCTGATGATGGCGAAGGGGCCGGCGGCAAGCCTGGCGCACCTGGCGCGGCTGGGGGTGAAGCGGGTGAGCGTGGGCAGCGCGCTGAACCGGGCGGCGCTGGGAGCGTTTCTGAACGGGGCGCGGGAGCTGCTCGACTGCGGCACATTTCATTTTGCGGAAGGCGCGGTGCCCTATGCCGAGGTGAACCGGCAATTCCGGGTGTACGCTGCGGCGGTCGAGGACCCGGAAGGAGCGCGATGAAGAAGATCGGCATTGTCGGCGGCATCGCCTGGCGATCGACCGCGGAGTACTATGCCGAAATTTGCCGGCGCAGCGATGAGCTGCATCGGGCGCGGCGGCTGCCGGGGCCGCCATCGATACCGGAGATCGCGATCGAATCGCTGGATCTGGCACGGGCGATCGAGTGGCTGGGCAACGAAGAGGACGAGCGGTCGTGGGTGCGGTTTGACGCCTACCATCGC
>JBAUGH010000553.1:0-23280 GCA_049679565.1 Acidobacteriaceae bacterium | reverse complement strand
GCGGGTGGCCGGGCTGCCGCGCGGCCGAGCGATCGTTCTCTATTGCGGTTGCTGCCCGTGGGGGCACTGTCCGAACATCGCACCCGCCTGGGAGCTGCTGCAGCAGATGGGCTTCACTCGGGTGCGGGTGCTGCACCTCGCGGACAACTTCGGCGCCGACTGGGCGGCACGGGGCTATGGTGCTGAACGCGGGCAGTAGGAGCGGCACGGTGCGCGGGCGACTGTGGCGCCTGGGGTTCGGGCTTGCGCTGGCCACACTGCTGGCGGGTTTTCCGGCTCGGGCGACGGACTCGCTGCTGCATCGGCCGGCGCCGTTGTTCGCTCTGTCTGATCTGCACGGCGTTCGCGTCGACCTGGCGAAAGATCGAGGCAAGGTGGTGCTGCTGAACTTCTGGGCCACCTGGTGCGCGCCATGCCGGCTGGAGATGCCGCGCTTCGTCGCATGGCAGAAGCAGTACGGTGCACGTGGATTCCAGACGATCGGTGTGTCAATCGACGACAGCGCCGCTCCGGCGCGGGCGCTTGTCGACAGGATGCACCTGAATTACCCGGTCGTCATGGGCAGCGCGCAGCTGGGCGAGCGCTACGGAGGCGTGATGGGCGTGCCGGTCACGTTCCTGATCGACCGCCAGGGGGTGGTCCAGGCGCGGTTCGACGGCGGCGGGCATCTCGACGTGATGGAGAGAGAAGTCGAGAGGCTGCTTTCTCAGTGACAGTCCACAGTGGGCTGTCCTGACTAGCGGGCGACGGTGGCGGGTTCGCGGAGCCAGTTGTAGAGAGGGAAGTGTTCGGCGAGCTCGTGGACCTGGTTGCGGATTTGCGCCAGCGCGGCGTGGTCGTTGCGACGATCGAGGGCTCCGGCAATCCAGCCGCCGATGAGGTGCATCTCGGGTTCCTTCATGCCGCGGGTGGTGAGGGCGGGCGTGCCGATGCGGATGCCGGAGGGCTTGAGCGGCGGATTCGTATCAAACGGAATAGCGTTCTTGTTGACGGTGATCCCCGCTTCGCCCAGCGCGGATTCGGCTTCGCTGCCCAGCATGCCTTTGGCGAAGACATCGACCAGCATGAGATGGGTGTCGGTGCCGCCGGAGACGATGCGATAGCCGGCTGCTGCCAGTGATTCTGCGAGAGCTTTCGCGTTGGCAACAATCTGCGCGGCGTAGCTTTTGAAGTCGGGCTGGAGAACCTCGCGGAAGGCGGCCGCCTTGGCGGCGATGATGTGGACCAGAGGTCCGCCCTGCTGGCCGGGGAAGACAGACTTGTCGATGGCTGCCGCAAATTCCTGGCGAGAGAGGATCATGCCGGCGCGGGGGCCGCGGAGAGTCTTGTGGGTGGTGGTGGTGACAATGTGGGCGTGCGGCACGGGTGAGGGATGAACGCCGCCGGCCACCAGCCCGGCGAAGTGGGCCATGTCGACGATCAGCAGGGCGCCGCAGCCGTCGGCGATCTGACGCATGCGGGCGAAGTCGAAGTGGCGCGGGTAAGCGGAGCCGCCGCCAATGATGACTTTGGGCCGTTCGCGGAGCGCGATCTGCTCGAGTTCGTCGTAATCGATGGTTTCGGTGTCGCGGCGGACTCCGTACGACACGACGCGGTAGAGCTTGCCCGAGAAGTTGAGCTTGTGCCCGTGGGTGAGGTGCCCGCCCATGGCGAGGTCGAGGCCAAGAATGGTGTCGCCCGGCTGGAGGACGGCCATGTAGGCTGCGGCATTAGCCTGGGAGCCGGAGTGAGGCTGCACGTTGGCGTGCTCGGAACCGAAGATTTGTTTGGCGCGGTCGCGCGCGAGGTTCTCGACGACGTCCGCGAATTCGCAGCCGCCGTAGTAGCGGCGGCCGGGGTAGCCCTCGGCATATTTGTTGGTGAAGACCGAGCCCGCGGCCTCGAGGACCGCGCGGCTCACGAAGTTCTCCGAGGCGATCATCTCGAGGCCTTCGTGCTGGCGGCGGACTTCCGCATCGATGGCAGCGGCGATTTCGGGGTCGGCGACGGCGAGGGGCTGGTTGGTGCGCTGGGGCATGAAAACAGGGTACAGCAGGCAGCCGGGAGCCGGGAGCCTCGGGCTGGGCAGGAAGCCCGGATCTGCGCGGCGGCAGATCCGGGCTTTTGGATGGGGTGTGCCGGGGGCAGTCTACGGCACCGTGTAGGTCTGGCTGGCAAGGACTCCGAAGCTGGCGGTGACGTTGTCCCGGTCGACGTACAGGCCGACCTGCACCGGATTGGACGTTGTGCCGACACCGGGAGCGACGTCGAGCTGTTTCTGGTCGAAGACGCGGTCCGGATACGTACTGGATATGGTGTCGGCGTCTACATAGAGCTTCGAAACAGTCTGTCCATCCACGGTCATGGTTCCGTAAGTGGACTTATTGAAGACGTCGAAGTTGTTGACCTTCAGGTAGTCGATGAAGATGCACTCGGCCGGGGTGGAAAGGCTTTGCCGGAGGGAACAGTAACCGGTATAGCCGGGGATGAAGGTTACATGGTATTGCACGTGAACGGAGCCGCTGTACGCGGTGCCGCTGTCATGGCGAGCCGGCCTTGTTTCCGCATATCCTCTTCTGCACCCGGTCACCGTGTTGCCGCTGACCGAAGTGACCAGGACCTGCTCGTCGTTGTCCTTAAACCAGAGGATCATTCCTGGCTCGACGGTGGAGTTGGCGGCATTCGGGGTCACGGTGAAGTGGCAGGAGTAGGGATCAAGCGGCGCCGTAAGCGTGCCTGTGGGCAGCGGGCAATCATGGTCGTAGCCGCTGGAGAGGACGCTCTTGAACGGATACCAGCTGCCATTCTGGCCGTCATACTCCCAGGTGCCATTGAGGACCGAACACTGCATGGATGCGCCGCGGTAGACGGTGGGCGACGCGAGCGTTACCCAGTCATTCATGTCCAGTTCCCAGTTCTCCACTTTGTCGGCGTTCTGGCCTGGCCAGATATAGAAGTCCTCGACCATGTTGGTGCAGGCATCGCAGCCGGTGCTGCCGGTGTTATACGGCCACAGCAGTTGGGTGCCGTAGTCGGTGGTGCCGGGATAGAGGCCGGAGTCGGTGAAGTTGAGATTGGTGGCCGTACCGAATCCCGGAAAAGGCAGCCCGGTGGTCATCGCTATCTGCGAGGGTATGCCCTGTACCCCCTGGCATCCGCTCGAGGTCGTGTTATCCGTGCTCGCGGCGCAGTAATTCAGGTCGGGAGAATTGTAGTTATTCACATAGGGCTGACACTGGGTCTGATGGCACGCCAGATTCGTCTTCCAGAGCGTGGAATTCGTCTGGTCGTTCTGAATCGCAATGCCCTGGTTGTTGTTATTCGCCATTTCCACCGCGACTGCATGGACGGTCGTTCCGCGAAAGGCGAAGAACGGCCCGGTGTACTCGGTCGACGCCTCGGTGGCGGTTGAACCGTCGACAGTGTAGAAGATGGAAGCGTTGGGCAGAGGTGTGGAAATCGTAACTCTGCCGTGCGAGTAAGAAAAGCTCAGCTCGCTTTTGGTGTAGTCGTTACAGACTGTCTCGCTTTGTGCGTATCCCGAAGCCGTGGCATCGGCGCAGATGGTTTCTGTGGAAGCTGGATCCAGGTAGATCGACCCACTGTAGGTTGTAGCCGGTGTGCAGGTTCCGGCAGCCGCATAACACCACAGGATCGGCGCGCCGGAAGTGCTGTCTCTGATGCTCACATTCTGCGGCATGGTGTAAGTGCCCGTAGCCGGTGTGATCACGGGGGGCGCCGTGACGGTGGCCGCGTTCCAGTAGGAATTGCAGACCGTCGTGCTCTGTGCGTATCCCGAGGCCGTGGCATTGGCGCAGACCGTCTCGGTGGTGGTGGGATCGAGAGAAACCGAGCCGCTGTACGCCGCCGACGGTGTGCAGGTCCCGGTGGTGGCGGAACACCACAGAATCGCTGCCCCGGAAGTGCTGTCGGTGATGGTGGTGCTCTGCGGCATCTTGTAAGTGCCGGTCGGAAGCGTGATCACCGGCGGCACGGTCACCGCCGTCGCGTTTCTGTAGTAGTTGCAGGCCGTTGGACTCACGGTGTCCCCCGCGGCGGTGGCATCGGCGCAGATGGTTTCGGTGGTCGCAGGATCGACATAGATGGAACCGGTGTAGGCGGTGGCCGGAGTGCAGGCCCCGGTGCCGGTGTAGCACCACAGGATGGACGCTCCGGAGGTGCTGTCGGTGATGGTGGTGCTGCGGGGCATGGTGTAGGTGCCGGTCGCGAGGCTGATGACGGGGGTTGCGGTGGTTTGAGCGTGGGCGGCAGCGATGCAGGCAAAACCAAGGGCCAGAAAGACCAGGGGGGATCTCATGCAGAATGCCTCCGGAGGGATTCAATCAACGGGCGGCACAAGCATATCTGCAAAACGATTAATAATTCAATAGTTAATAGATGAAATGAATTTCACAGCCGCGGTGACTCGCCCTGCCGCGGATTTGCGCCGGCAGGTTCGTTCGCCTGGATCGCTGCCGGGCTAGTCGTGGGGCGGGAGCTGGTCGGGCCACTGGACTACGGCGTATTTGCCGCCGGGCTCTTTGCCGAGGACCGGGGCGTAGATCCCCAGGTACTGCCGGCGCCACCAATCCCCCGTGGAGCGCTTTTCAGCCAGCGTCGTGAACCAGTATTGCCACAGGACCGCGCGGACGTATTTGGGCGGCGCGTCGGAGAAGGGGTTCGCGCGGAAGAGGGAGAGGACGGTGGCGTCGTTGTCCAGCAGCCGCTCTTCGGTGAGCGGGACGATCTGCGCGTTCTCGTAGCTGGTGAGGGAGGCGAACCACAGGTTCCAGTCGAAGCGCGGTTGATACGGCGCGTAGATGCCAGGGGCCTGGTTGAGGGCCTGGGGCTTGAAGCGGAACGGGTAGGGGGTCCAGTTCTGGCCGTCATTCGAGCCCTGGAACTCGATTTCGTAGCGGCCGCGGGTCATGACGGCGAACAGGCCGTACTGGTTGGCGATGCGGAAGGGCTCGAGAGCGGTCAGGGGCGCAGTGGGCAGAGGGAGTTCGGGCCAGGGCATGTGAAGCATTTCGACAGCGGTGTTGTAGCCGATCCAGGTGAGCAGGACCGCGACGACCGCGACGGCCACAGCGTGGAGATGCCTGCGGAGGCCCTCGAAGGTGCGGGGCCGCGGGGCGCGGTTGGTAGGTTGGGGCGGATCGCCGGCCCCGGTGAGGATGGAAAGCCGCTCGGTGGCGACGGTGACGCTTTCAGGCGGCACGTCCTGCTCGAGGGCGACGCGGAAGCGCTCCGGGATCCAGGAGAGCAGGCTGCGGTCGTCGAGCAGGAGAAAACCGAGGGCAAGGACGAGGTAGTTGAGGAAGCAGTAATTGGCCGTGAGGATGACGCCGATTTCCCATGGCGTGACGATGCAGAAGCAGATGATGCGGATGCGGCGGGGGAGAAAGAGCATCCAGACGATGGCCAGCTCCATCACCAGAGTGCCGCCGGCGGTAGCGACCTGGAACCAGTGAGGGAAGTGCTGGACGTAGTAGCCGATCCAGGTGGGGAGAGGGCCGTTCTGGTAGTACTCGTCCATCGCGGTGAGGTGGCGCCATTCGGGATCGCCGGAGAGCAGCTTGACGATGCCGGATTCGAAGTAGATGCGGAACCATTCCCACTGCAGGAGGAAGAGAGCGGCGCGCGGAGGCGGGCTGTTCATCCCCCAGCCTGGCAGCAGGCCGCGGGGGACGAAGAACAGGGCCAGGAATCCGGCTTCGAGGAGCATGCCGTCGGACTGGTACTCGGAGAAATCGGCGGCAGCGCAGACGAAGGAGAGGAAGCAGACGAAGCAGACAAAGAAGGAGAGGCGCGGCCAGAGGTTGAGGAAGGCGAGCACCGCGGCGGCGAGGCCGATCCAGCTGACCGCCAGCAGCATATGGGAGCTCGACGAGAACCAGAAAAGTGTGGGCGCGTACCACAGGCGGAGGGAAGGAAGCTCGCGCTGGACGGCGTCGAGGAAGTTGCGCGCCGGGAGGATGCCGTTGGGTCCGATGAGGCCGTCGATCTGGAAGATGAGGGCGAGGAAGGCGGAGAAGTAGATGGCGGCGAGAGCGCGGAGAAAAATCCAGCGGGGGGCGAAACGGTTGCGCGGTCCCGCGTCGGCGTCAAAGAGCCAGCGGATCGCGTTACGGGGTGTGGAAGCCATGTCGAGCCGGGCCGTGGGTGGTTGAAGTGATGATACGGCGCGCGGGCAGGGGTTGGGCGGGCTTTCGATGAATGGGATGGCTGCCCGCATCATGCAAGACACGACGCCGCTCCTGCGGCCTCGCGCCCCATGAAAACCGGCTGGCTTACGTGAGAGCCGGGCTACGTCTGCGATCGAGGAAGAGGTTAATGGTCGCGAGCAGCGAGATGAGCGCGATGAGGAACTGGGAGATGACGCAGTAGAGGCACCAGACTCCGAGGATATGGGCTTCGACGTTGCTCAGGTAGAGAGCGAAGGCGAGTCCGGCGAGGGCAAAGAGGAAGGTGAGGGCCCGGCGGCGGAAGAAGGCGAAGACACCAATGAGGGCGTAGCCGAGGATGCCGGCCGTGGCGACGGGGAATCCCGTGCGCGGCGCCGGTCCGGGATAGGCGTCAGGGTGGCGGGCGGCGCGCAGGTGCCAGAGGATGCCGGTGACGGTGGCGTACGAGCTGCGATTCACCGTGCCGCAGTCCCAGTGGGAATTGATGTCGCAGGGCTCGACGTCGGTGGTGTCGTGGACGTGAAGGGCCAGAGAGGAGACGACGATGCCGAGCACCGCGAGGAAGACCAGGACGTAGCGCATCCTCTACAGGGTACAGGGTGCGGGCGAACTGGCAGCTCCTGGCGGTAGCCGGGCCTTTTTATTGGAAGAAGACGATCAGGATGAAAAGGAAGCCCCAGAAGAGGCTCATGGCGTGCCAGTACCAGGCGGTGCAGTCGACCGCGATCTGCCGCAGCTCGACCCTCTTGAGCCGGAATATGGCGATGAGCGCGAAGATCAGCGCGCCGATGCCCAGCAGCAGGTGGACGCCGTGGGTTCCGGTAACCAGATAGAAGAAGTGGCTGTTGGGATTGGTCGAGAAGAACAGGCCCTGGGTGGCGAGCTGCTTCCACGCGATCCACTGGCCGGCGAGGAAGGCGATGCCCAGCAGGATCGTCGCGATGAGCCAGGGCGCGGCCCGGCGGACGGCCGGACGGCCGAGGCCGAGCCATTCTTCCATGATGTCGATTTCGTGAAACAGCTGGCGGCGCGCGACTTCGATGGTGACGGTGGAGAGCAGGAGGATCGCGGTATTGACCCAGAGGATGGGGGGAGCCGCGAGCGGATGCCAGTCGGTGATGTACATGTCGCTGGCATCGATGTGCCCGGACGTCTGGCGGACGAAGAAGGCGCTGACCAGCACGGCGAAGAAGACGAAATCGCCCGCGAGGCCGGAGAGCACGGCGAGACGGTAGCGGATCAGCAGCTCGCGCGGACCGCGCCGTCCGGAGGGCCGGGAGTCCCAGTTCTCGTCGCCGCCGCCGCCGCCGGTGGGACGGCGATCGAGCGGAGGCTTGCCGCCGTAGCCCGTGTCCTTGCGTTCCGTTTCGACCTGATGGCGCGTGAAAGTTGCGGGCATGGGGCGACTCCGGGAGACGAGTTCTAAAAGCTTACTCCGGTTGGACGACGGAAGGACAATGCCGCAACCAGATCAACCGGGATTTTTAGGGGCCCATTGCGGGACGAAATCGCCGCCGACGGCCGGATCGTACTCGTAGGGACCGTTGCTGATAATGGGATGCGCAATCGGCGACCACTCGAGGGTGGTTGCCTGCCACGGATTCGCGCCAGCCTCCGCGCCCAGCCGGGAAGCCGGGCGGGCGCTCAGGAAAACGTTGATCAGGAAGACGATTTGCACAGCCGCCAGAAGGAAGGCCGACCACGTGATGCCGCGCTCCACCGGAATGAGATTCGCAAACGATGCAACCGGGCCGGCGAGCTGGGCGTAGTGCCGGGGTTCGCCCGCGAGCCCGGCTAAGTGCATGGGGAAGAACGTGCCGTAAGCGGCGACGAGCGAGATCCAGAAATGGATGTGGCCGAGGGTTTCGTTCATACGGCGTCCGGTGAGGAGCGGATACCAGTAGTAGATGCCGGCAAAGACGGAGAAGACGCCAGCCATGGCCATGACCAGATGAAAGTGGGCGACGACGAAGAAGGTGTTGTGGAGGTAGGCGTCGAGGGCCGGCTGGGCGAGGATCGGGCCGGTGAGCCCGCCGGCAATGAAGAAGGACAGGAATCCGAGGATAAAGAGCGCCGGGGTGGTGATGCGAAGCCGGCCCCGGAAGAGCATGACCAGCCAGGTAAGAATTTCGGCGGAGCTGGGGAGCGCGATGGCCATCGTAGTGAGGCCGAAAGCGGTTCCGGCATAAGGGTTCATGCCCGAGACGAACATGTGATGGCCCCAGACGCCGAGTCCCAGAAAGCCGATCAGCAGGGTGGAGATGACCATGAGCCCATAGGCCGGGACCCGGCGGCAGGTGAAGTTGGCCAGGATGGAGGAAGCCAGCCCCATGCCCGGCAGGACGACGATGTAGACCTCGGGGTGTCCGAAGACCCAGAACAGATGGAGCCAGAGCATGGGCGAGCCGGTCCCGCTGGGTTGCGGTATGCCGTTGAGAACCAGGCCGGAGGGCAGGAAGAAGCTGGTGCCAAGGTGCCGGTCGGCGAGAAGCATGGCAGCGGCGGCAAGCAGGACGCTGAAAGCGAGCACGGTGAGCGCCGAGCTGACCAGCCACGACCAGACCGTGAGCGGCAGGCGGCCAAAGGTGAGTCCCGGAGCGCGGCGGCCGAGGATGGTGGCGAGGAAATTCGCCGACGAGAAGATCGACGCGACGCAGAACAGGGCAATCGCAGCGAGCCACAGATCCATCCCCGCTCCCTGGCCCGGACCGGCCGCGGCAAGAGCGCTGAGTGGCGGATAGCTGGTCCAGCCGGAAATGGGCGCGCCCTGGGGAACGAAGAAGGCGGAGAGAAGAACGAGCAGCGAGAAGGCCGTGATCCAGAAGGCGGCCGCGTTGAGGCGCGGGAAAGCCATGCGGTCGGCGCCGATTTGCGCAGGGAGAACGAGGTTGGGGAAGGCGCTCTGCGGCACGACCGTAAGCACGAAGAACACCATCAGCGTGCCGTGCATGGTGACCAGCGCGAGATAGGCTTCGGGGCTGGGAACGCCGTACCCGGGAAATGCAAACGCCGGCCACGTACGCCGGATGCGGATGGCCAGGGAGAGCAGCGTTCCGATCACCACGGCAGCAAGGCCGAGGTAGAGATAGAGGATGGCGAGGGAGCGGGGATTGGTGGTGAAGAGGCGGCGGCGGGTCGTCATGGAGTCGTGGCCAGAGAGGCGGAATTCGCCTCGGCGATCCGTTCGCGGGCGGCGAGCCAGTCGGTGTAATTGCCGGCGGCCAGGACGAGGAGGCGCGATTGCATGCGGGCGTGCCCGAGTCCGCAGACCTGGGAACAGAGGATGGGATAGTCACCGGGAGTGATGGGCGTGAACTGCAGGTGCCCGGTCATGCCGGGGATGAGGTCCTGCTTGAGCCGCATGCCGGGAACGAAGAAGCCATGAATCACATCCTGCGATCGGAGGGTGAGATCCACGGGACGGCCGGCGGGGAGAACAAGGATGGCTGAGACGATGTCGTCGCGGCTGCGGGGGTCGGTGGGGTCGAGGCCGAGGGGATTCCCGGCGGGCGCGTTGACCAGCGTGGGCAGCGTGCGCCCGAACTGATCATCGGGTCCGGGATAGCGGAAGTACCACTGGAACTGGACGCCTGTGACTTCGACCTGGACGGCGTTGGCGGCGGCAGGGGATTCGCGCCGCGCGGCCCAGAGATGGTGGCCGGATACGAGCATCCAGAAATAGAGGCCGGCAAAGCCCGCAAGCGCCGCGTAATCGACGACGAGCAGAATCCGGCCGGGCTTCGCCGAGGCGCGTGGGCGGTAGATGAGCGCGAGGACGAGAAGGGCCTGCGCGGCGACGAAGATCCAGAAAACGATGCCGAGGTTGATTCTGAGCAGGCGATCGAGGGCGATACCGTGGAGCGCGCCGTTGGGTGGGAGCCATTGCATACGTCAGCCGGGAGCCGGAGCGGTGGTTTCAGGCTACCAGTTCAGCGCGAGCCTCAGGAGGGTGCGGAGCGCGGCTGCCTGGACGGCCAGTCCTTCACCAGATCGACGAAGCGCTGGTGGACGCGGCGATCCGGGGAGAGCTCGGGATGGAAGGTGGCGGCCATGATGTGTCCCTGCTCGACGAGGACGGGGAAGCCGTCGCGGGCGGCCAGCACCCGCACGCCGTCACCGGTTTTCACGATGCGCGGAGCGCGGATATACACCATCTCCAGCGGCCCGCCGGGGAGTTCCGTGTCGCCGGTATGGATGGAGCTGTCGATCTGGCGGCCGTAGGCGTTGCGCTCGACCGTGGCGTCGAGGACGCCAAGCGATTCTTGCGCGGGATGCGTGACTTCGGTGGCCAGAAGGATGCATCCGGCGCAGGTGCCGAAGGTGGGTTTCGAGCGGACGAAGTCCTGGAGTGAGGCGAGAAAGCCGTCGCGCTCCAAAAACTTTAAGAAGGTCGTGGATTCCCCGCCCGGAAGGATGAGGCCGTCGATATCGGCGAGTTCTTCGGGCTTGCGGACGAGGACCGGCTCGGCGCCGGCCTCGCGGAGCGCCCGGGCGTGGGCGTCGTAATCGCCCTGGAGGGCGAGCACGCCTATTTTCGGAATTGCATCGGAGTGCCCTTCGGGTGGCTTCGACAATTCTTCCGCTCTTTCTGCAGCAAGCGTCAATCGTTCAGAAATGCGTAGCGCGCTGGCACCGCCAGCGCGCTTGTTCCTTGCGCCGCAAGGCGCGTCCGCCTGGACGGCCAGTTCCGCGAGGCGCGTCCGCCTGGACGGCTCGTCCCGCGAGGCGCGTCCGCCTGGACGGCTCGTCCCTAGTTCCCGCGGGTTTGGAGCAGCTGACTCTCTTCGATCGCTGCGGCAGCCAGGCCTTTCATGGTGCCGGTGACCTGTTCCGCGACTTCAGCCAGAATCTTCGCATCGTTGTAGTGCGTAGTGGCGATGACGATCGCCTTCGCGCGGGACATGGCTTCTTCGCGTTCCTTCGGATTGTGCTCCACGTCGAGCGGTGTGGCCCGCTCTTTCATGAAAATACCCGACCCAACGAAGATGGCTTCCGCTCCCAGCTGCATCATCAGCGCCGCGTCGGCCGGCGTGGCGATGCCGCCGGCGGAGAAGTTGGGAACGGGCAGCTTGCCCGTCTGCGCGACCATGCGAATGAGTTCGTACGGCGCCTGGTGCTCCTTGGCCGCGGCGTACAGCTCCTGCTCGGAGAGGACCGTGAGCGCCTTCATCTCGCGCACGATCTGGCGCATGTGCTGGACGGCGTGCACCACGTCGCCAGTGCCGGCTTCGCCCTTGGTGCGGATCATCGCCGCGCCTTCGGCGATGCGCCGCAGGGCTTCGCCGAGGTTGCGCGCGCCGCACACGAAGGGCGTGGTGAAAGCGTGCTTGTCGATGTGGTGCGCCTCGTCGGCAGGGGTCAGCACCTCGGACTCGTCGATGAAGTCGACGCCGATTTCCTCGAGGATCCGGGCTTCCGCGAAGTGGCCGATGCGGGCCTTGGCCATCACCGGGATGGAAACCGCGGCGATGATCTCGCGGATGAGCTTCGGGTTGGCCATGCGAGCTACCCCGCCCTCGGCGCGGATCATGGCCGGCACGCGCTCCAGTGCCATGACGGAGGTGGCGCCGGATTCCTCAGCAATGCGGGCCTGCTCGACGTTCATCACGTCCATGATCACGCCGCCCTTCAGCATCTCCGCGAGGCCAACCTTGAGGCGGAGGGTGGTCGGAGAGTCGGGTCCGTGGTGGCCATTGCCACTGCCGTTGTGGGTGCTTGCCATAGGTTCCAGTTTACAGCGGATTAGGGGGAAGGCAGAGTGGAAGCGGGTTTGGAGCAGGCTCAGTAGAGCGCCGCGGCGAGGAAAGGGTTGCGAAATTTGCCGTTAGGGTCTGACCCGGCAACGAGCGCCCTGAAGTCGGCAACGCGCCGGTACTCGCCGCGCATTGCGGCGGCCGGAAGCGTGAAGACCTTACCCCAGTGAGGACGCGGATTAAATGGGGCCAGCGCGGCTTCGATCCGGGGGAGAAGCGCGCGAACGGCGGGCTCGTCGGGCTTCCAGGTGAAGTGGATGGCGAGCGAAAGACGCTCATAGGCGGGGCTCAGCCAGAGATCGTCGGCCGCGACGGCGCGGAGTTCGCTGACATAAAGGAGCGGCGTGATGCGGTCGCGCAGAGCTTCGACAGCGCGGATGGCCAGGTAGCCCTCCTCGAACCGCACGAAGTATTCGGACTGTAGCTCCTGTCCGCTGGACGGGGTGAATTCAAGGCGGAAGTGGGGCAGCCGCTGGTGCCAGGGCCCAGGGACGCCCAGCTGATCGGTGCAGGCTTCGGCCGGATGGCCGAGGATGGGGTGCGTTTTTGCGGTGGCGGCCCGGGCGCCGCGGAAATCCCGACCGAACGCCGGGTGGGAGCGGTCCATGCGGCGCTTGATCCAGACCTGCGTCGCGCGGCTGTGCTGCCAGTCGGTGAAGAGGCTGACGCTGTCGCCCGCGGCAAAAATGGCTTCGAGGCGATCTTCAAGGGCAGCGAAGGGGAGATCGAGGAACACGCTTTGCGCCACCTGATACGTCCGCTCGACGTCGAGGGTGATGCGCGTGAGAACCCCAAGCGCGCCGAGATGGACGACGGCTCCGGGGAAGACGTCCGGGTTTGCGGCGCGCGACAGCCGGACAAGGTCGCCGCGACCGTCGATGAATTCCAGCGCGGAGACCGCAGTGGCGAGATTGCCGCTGCGCAATCCAGAACCATGCGTCCCGGTGGCGATCGCTCCCGCGACGGAGATGTGGGGTAGCGAGGCGAGGTTGTGGAGCGCGAACCCCTGAGCGTCGATCACCGGGGCCAGATCGCCGTAGCGGACGCCGGCTCCGAGGGTGACAGTCTGCGCAGCGCGGTCGAGCGAGATGGACTGGAGAGCGGCGAGCGAAAGCTGCGTGTCCGGCGTGTCGGCCAGCGCGTTGAAGGAGTGGCGGGAGCCGAGAACGCGGATGTGGACGGCGGCCCGAACAGCGGCCTGAGCTTCTTTGACGGTCGCAGGAGTGATCAATTGCTGCGCGGAGTACGCGAAGTTGCCGGCCCAGTTGGTGCGGGGAGAAGGAATGGAGGCCATGGCTGCGATCGTCAGGCTTTGCGGGTGAGGTGGTCGGGACCGACGGCGATGAAGACGGCTTTGGCGGTGGCGAGAACCTTGCCGGTCGCGTCGGCCAGGCGCGCTTCGCACCGATTGGCGCGGCCGCGTGTATCCACGTGCCGGGCAGTAAGGGTGAGCGGCCGGCCAAGCGGCACCGGGCGGAGGTAATGCACTTCCAGCTGGCCGGTCATGGCGACAATGCCGCGGGCGCGGTTGCTCTTGCTCATAGCCTCGTCAAGCAGGGTGGCGATGATGCCGCCGTGCGCGTGCCCCGGCGGTCCGGCAAAGCGGCGGGCGAGGCGCAGATGGCAGACGACGTTGTGATCCGCGTCGGTAAAGAACTGAAGGCGCAGTCCGGTGGGATTCGCCTGGCCGCACCCGAAGCAGTGGTTGAGGGCTCCATGGGCAAGAGGTGTCAGGTCGGGCTCGGGGCTGGCTTTGGGGTGAACGGACATTTGTTCCTCAGGGTACCTGCTGGCGGGCGCGCTGAGGAGTCCCGGTTGCGAGGGCTGCCGGCTTAGTTGCCGGGAGTAGTGGTCTTGAGGGCGGCGGCGAGAGGAATTTCGAGGGTTCCCATATGCCCGGAGGCGGGATCGTAGACGCCCAGGCGGAGGTAGACGTCGCCGGCGCGCGGGTCGATGGCGAAGTCCACCGCATAGCGGTCGAGAGAGACTTTGCCCGAGTGCACTGAAGGCGAGGCAAGCGGCGTGATGCGCGTTTCAAAGACGATGACGGAGAGCGACGCGGCATCGCTGTGCGGCTCAAAGAAAGCGATGCTCTGGGAATGGCCGTCTTCGAAGACGGCGAAGTCGCGCTGGCTAAGGCCGCGCACCGGCCGGCCGTGATCGCGGACGACCACGTCGACAGTCACGAGGCGGGTCGTGACGCTGAGGCTGGGCGTGGATTGCGTCTGTGCCAGAGCTGGCAGAACGAGCAGCAGAAAGAGCGGTGCGAGCGGGGCTGGGCGCATGGCAGGGGCTCGGAACGCTCCCATGCTACATCCGCGGGGCGCTCATAAGAGGAAAGGGATCAGCGCGGCCACTCGCCGGGAGTAGGCGGCGTAGGTTTCCCCGAACCGGGCGCGCATCCATTTCTCTTCCAGGCGGAGCTTGTACCAGAGCGGGAAAAAGATCAGGACGAAGGCGAGCACTCCGCGGTACTGCCCGAGGGCGACAGCGCTGCCGAGAAAGGCGGTGAGCAGGCCGGTATAAATCGGGTGGCGGACCAGCGCGTAGGGTCCATCGGTGACGAGTTCGTGATTCTGCTTGATGGTGACGGCGCTGCTCCAGTTCTGGCCGATGTGGACGCGGGCCCAGACCGAGAACAGCAGGCCCGCGACCGTGATGGCGGCGCCGATCCAGAAGCAGGCCAGCGGGGCATAGAGGAAATGCTCGTAGAGCCAGGGAATGGGGATGTTCGGCAGCAACAGCAGGGCGATGGCAACGAGGAAGGCGGCCGTGCGCAGCGCCCTGGAAGACAGCGGCTCCAGCCGCTGGGTGGTTTTCACGCTGAGCGCGGCAATGCGCCAGTAGACGAGGTAAGCGACCCAGACAGCGGGGAAGAACAGCTGGTAGAACCAGATCACGAGCGCCTCCTCGGATGCGTTCCCTCCATTGTCCTACGCAGACCTGTCCTACGCAGACCTGTCCTACGCGGACCGGAACTGGCTGGTTCCGAGCGGCAGGAGGCGCCCAGGTTGACGATCAGTGTTCGGCTTTGGCGAGCTGGGCGATGGTCATGAGGCCGCCGAAAGCGATGCAGCAATAGCCGAGGCCGACGATCCAGAAGCCGGCCCCCGCGACGGAGCGGACGCTGGAGGCGAAGAGGAGCGCCAGGATGGCGCCGGGGCCGACCATGGAGCCGATCATGACCTGGATGCCGTTGAGCAGCATTTTTCGCGCATACGCCGCGCTGCGCGCGAAATAGAGAAGAGCCCCGGAAGCGAGCGCGCCCAGCAGGATGAAATAGACGGCGCCGGCAAATTTGGCGAGGCCGAGCAGAGAGAGACTGGAAGAGGGGATGGTCGGAGTTCCTCCGGTGGGGTCGGGGATGGCCATGGCCGCGAGATCGCCCAGACCGGGAATGGCGATGAAAGGCAGGAAGAAGCCAATCAGCGCGAGGATGGCGCCGGCGCCGGCGATTTTCTCGGTAAGGGAAAGCGAAGAGACGAAGGACAGGGCGGCTTTGCCCGCGTCGGACGCGGCACCCGAGGAGGGTTTGGCGGGACCAGCCATCTGCGTTCCGCAGAAGGTGCAGAAAGCAACGGCTGCGGCGTTTTCCTTACCACAGGAGGCGCAGAGCATGGGTGTTCTCCTCTTTCGGGTGCGGGATACGGGCCCGTTCGCGAAGCGAACACGGCGGCGGAAGGCCGGTCGCAGGCGCGCGAACTTCAACCCGCAGGGGAGGCGTGGGGAATTAGAACGAAACCCGGACTGCCGCGACAGCGAATCCTGAACAGACTGCGCGCCGGTGGACAGGCACTGCGACGGGCCGGCGAGGGGAAAGAAGTGCCCAACTATAGCCAGCACTCGAGCGGGGTGTCAAGAAAAACGCGAGTCTCCGCAGGAGGAGATCAGAGGTCGCGCCAGGAGGCGAGAGGAATCGACGGCAGAAGTTCGAGCAGCGCATCGTGCTCGTGGGCGCGCGAGGCGCGCAGCCGGGTGCGGACCTGGTCGAGAGCCGCGTCGGGATAGCCGGGGTGGCAGACGAGTTCCCACGTTGCCTCCGCATCCGGCGGCTGCCCCTGCGGCGGTGTTGTAGACATAGCGGCAAGGAGTGCGCGTAGCGTGGAGCGGACGGCGTCGGGGCCGCTGGTCCCGGTGGCGAGGACGCCGATGGTGCCGGCAGTAGTTTTGAGGCCGGACGCGCGAACGCGTCGCAGAAAGGCGCGGTGCTCCGTGCCAAGGGCGACGACGGCCAGGCGGCGCAGGCGGGAGACGCCCGAATTCGAATTCAGGGTAGCGCGGAGCGCCCAGGCCGGCTCGAACGGATTGCGGATGGCGGGAACGCCGCAGTCCTGAGCGGCGCCCAGCAGCGGGCGCAGGATGCCGGAGAAGAGATGCGTGTGCTTGTGGGTGTCGATGTGCGAGACCCGCAGCCCGGCGTTTTGCAAACGGAGAATTTGCGCGCTGGCTTCGGCCGCGATCTCTTCCGGGCGGATGCGGAAGGTGAAGAGGTCGCGGACGAAAGCGGTGAGCGTGGGCCTGAAAGAACGGCCGTCGGGGCAGAGAGTGGGAACCTGCGATGCGGGCAGGACAGGAGTCCCGTCAACCAGCAGGACGTGGCAGCCGACTTCGAGGCTCGGAGTGGATTTAGCCAGCGTGACGGCATCGTCGAAGGCCGCGCCGGTGGCCATCAGCGTGGCGGAAGAAAGCGCGCGCCCTTGCGCCAGCTCGGCGATGGAGCGATTGACGCCTGGCGTGAGGCCGAAGTCGTCGGCGTTGACGAGGAGAGGCACAAGAGGCAGGGTACAGGGTGCAGCGTGCAGGGTACAGGGCGTTCCGATGGGTGCGGGTTCAGGACGCTGAGCGGTAAATGGCGGGGTTGAGGGTGGGGTCGTTGTACATCTTGAGCTGGCGGTAGATTTTGAAGCGCCGGGTGCCCGCGAGGATCTGCTGCCAGAGGCGATCGAGGCAGAGAACGAGATCGTCACGCTGCTCCTGGAGGAGGGCAAGCCGCTCGCGATTGCGCTCGCCATGGCCCTCGGGGGCATCGTCGCGGTAGATCTGTTCTTCGGTGTGGTAGAGCTTGAGAGACAGAATCGAGAGCCGGTCGATCATGAGCCCGGGGGATTCGGATTGCAGCTCGGCGTGGGGATTGGGAAGCGAGAAAGCGCGCAGGGCTTCGACAAGCCTGGCGTCGCAGGCTTCCATGAGGTCGTTGCGCAGCTGGTTGTAGCGGTCGATGGAGCGCTTGACCTCGGCGATTTCGTGGTCGGGGGCCTGCGGCGCGCGGGCCCGGTCTTCGACGTGCCAGAGATCGAAGTTGGCGCGGTGCTGGGCGAGGACGGCGTCGAGAAAATCGTCGCCGGTGGGGGGATGGGGCTCGAGGTTCTGGTGCCAGAGCGCGGTGGCCCGGTCGTGGAGGGCCGCGATTTCGGGGGCGGAAAAATGGAAGGTCGGGGGCATGGGACCGTAGTGAGGCTATCGTAGAACAGAGTTCAGAGTTTTGGGATCAGAGTTCAGGCGAGAGACATGAGCGAGGCGCCGCGGTTTCTGTGTATCAGCACGTACGAGAAGGGGCAGGCGTTTCTGCGGGAGTGCGCGGCACTGGGCTGCCGCGTGGCGCTGCTGACGGTGGAAAAGCTGCGGGGCGCGGACTGGCCGCGCGACATCCTCGAAGATCTGCACACCATGCCCGACGGCATGACCCGGGAACAGGTCACCAACACGGTGACGTATCTGGCCCGGACGCGGCGGTTCGATCGGATTGTGGCGCTCGACGAGTTCGACATGGAGACGGCGGCGCATTTGCGCGAGCACATGCAGATTCCCGGCATGGGCCTGACCAGAACCGCCAATTTTCGCGACAAGCTGGCGATGCGGTATGGAGCGCTGGGGGCCGGGATCCTGGTGCCGGAGTTTTGCCGAGTCCTCGTGCACGAGGAACTGCGCGACTGGATGGAGCGGGTGCCGGCGCCGTGGGTGCTGAAACCGCGAGCGGAGGCCTCGGCGATCGGAATCAGCAAGGCGAGCCGGCCCGAAGATGTTTGGGAGCGCCTGGAGCAACTCGGCGACCGGCAGAGCTTCTATCTGCTGGAGCAGTTCGTGCCCGGCGCGATCTTCCATGTCGACTCCATCGTGAGCGAAGGCCAGGTGGTGTTTGCCGTGGCCAGCGGCTACGGGAAACCTCCCATGCAGGTGATGCATGAAGGCGGAGTGTTCTCGACGCGGGTGCTGGAGCGCGAGTCGGAGCTGACGCGGGATTTGCTGGCGGTGAATGCCGCGCTGCTGCCGGCGCTGGGCATGGTGCGCGGCGTAACCCATGCGGAATACATCCGCAGCGAAGACGGGCGCACGTATTTCCTGGAAGTGGGAGCGCGGGTGGGCGGCGCCTTCATTGCCGATGTGGTGGAGGCGGCGACGGGCGTCAATCTGTGGCGGGAGTGGGCGCGGATCGAGGTCGCGCATGTCAGGGGTGAAGTGTATCGGGCACCCGAGCCGCAGACGGCGTATGCGGGGAGCGTGCTGTGTCTGGCGCGAACCGCGGAACCGGACACCGCGATGTTCGCGGACGCGGAGATTGTGCTGCGGGTGAAGAAGCATCATCACGCCGGGCTGATCGTGCGCAGCGACGATCCGGAGCGGGTGCGGATTTTGCTGGAGGGATATGCGGAGCGGTTTGCCCAGGAGTATCTGGCGGTGGCGCCGGTGCCGGACAAGCCTACGGCGTGATCGCGCCGCAGACAGCATTTAGAGTTTATGGATTAGAGCGTACGGCCCTTGCTGCACGCTGAATGATCGTTGAAAGTGGAGGAGCAATTGCCGGAGTCGTTGCAGTTTCCGCATCGTCGATTCAATCCGCTGCGGCGGGAGTGGGTGCTGGTGTCGCCGCACAGGACGGCGCGGCCATGGCAGGGCGAGGTCAACAAGAGCTCAGGTTTTTCGGATGTTCATTACGATCCCGCATGCTATCTGTGCCCGGGAAACACGCGGGCGGGCGGGCATCTGACGCCGAAGTACACCAGCGTCTACGTCTTCGACAACGACTACGCGGCGCTGCTGCCGGACAGTCCTGAACCGGGCACCGGGTCGGAGACCGGGCTCGCGGCAGACCTGCTGGTGGCGGAGCGCGAGCGTGGGCGCTGCCGCGTGCTGTGCTTCCATCCCGACCACAGTCTGACGCTGGCGCGCATGGCGGTGGCGGATATCCGCAAAGTAGTGGATGCGTGGACCGAGGAGTATCGGACGCTGGGGGCGACGCCCGATTTTCGCTACGTGCAGATTTTCGAGAACCGCGGAGCCATCATGGGCGCCAGCAATCCCCATCCGCACGGCCAGATTTGGGCGACCGAGCATGTTCCCGACGAGCCGTGGAAGGAGACTGAATCGCTCGCGGCCTACCGCGAGCAGCATGGGCGCTGTCTGCTGTGCGACTACCTCGCGCTCGAAACGCAGCAGGGAACGCGCACGGTGTTCGAGAACGATGGTTTTCTGGCAGTCGTCCCGTGGTGGGCGGTGTGGCCGTTCGAAACCCTGGTGATCTCTAAGCGCCATCTGCGCTCCCTCGCGGATTTTGAAGATCGCGACCGCGATGCGCTCGCCGACCTGCTGAAGCAGCTGACCACGCGCTACGACAATCTGTTCGAGACGAGTTTCCCCTACACCATGGGCTTCCACCAGTCGCCGACCGACGGCGCGGACCACCAGGAGTGGCATTTCCACGCGCACTTTTATCCGCCCCTGCTGCGCTCGGCCACGGTGCGCAAATATATGGTTGGGTTCGAAATGCTGGGCATGCCGCAGCGTGACATCACGCCGGAGGCGGCAGCCGAGCGGCTGCAGGCGGTCCCAGCGGTGCACTTTACCGAGCGAAAGAGCTAATCAGGCACCATGATGCGGGCGCGATGACGGAGACGAAGACCGAACCTGTTCCCGAGCCGGTGAAGCGCAGCCCAACGCCCGCGAGCTCCATCTGGACGAAGGTCGGGGTCATCGCGCTGCTGGCCGTGGTGGCGGTGATGATCGGGCTGGTGATGCGCGCCGATGCCACCAACCATGACTTCATCTCCTACTGGAGCACCGCGAAGCTGATGGCGGCGCGAGCAAATCCCTACGATGCGCCCGCGATTCTGCATCTGGAGAACGCAGCGGGCGGCCACTACGCGCGCCCGTTCATCATGCGCAATCCGCCCTGGGCGCTGTTCCTGGTGCTGCCCCTGGGATGGCTGCCGGTTCCGCTGGCGGGCGTGCTGTGGACCCTGTCGATTGTGGCCGCAGCCGTGGTTTCGGTGGTGCTGCTGCGGCCCGGGTGGATGGAGCAGGTGCCCCTGAACGCCTGGTTCTTTGCCCCGGCCATGATGTGCGTCGCGGCCGGCCAGACGGCGACGTTTCTGCTGCTGGGAGTGAGCCTCTTCCTGCATTTCGAGCGGCGCCGGCCGTTCGTGGCGGGGCTCGCGCTGTTGTTGCCCGCGATGAAGCCGCATCTGTTTTTTCTCTTCTGGCCGCTGCTGTTGCTGGAGTGCTGGCGGCGGCGGAGCTTTCTCGTCCTGGGCGGCCTGGCACTCGGCATTGCCCTCGCGACCGCGTTTGCGATGGCCTTCGACCCCCACGTGTGGGCGCACTATGCCGCGGCGCTGCGCGGAGAGGACATCGGCAGGCAGTTTCTGCCCAACCTGGCCTGCAGCCTGCGCGCGCTCGATCCGAAGGCGGTGTGGCTGCAGGGGATTCCCACAGTGGTGGGGCTGGCGGTAGCGCTCTGGTTCTGGGCGCGGCATCGGCGCGGCTGGGAGTGGCAGCGGGACGGGGCAATGATCTTCGGAGCGTCGGCGCTGACCGCTCCTTATTCGTGGCCGACGGATCTGGCGCTTTTTCTTCCCGCCGTGCTGCGCGGGTATCGGGACATCGGCAAGGCCACCGTCGCCGTGCTGACCGCCCTCAATGTCGCGGCCATCCTGGTGGCGATCCGCCATCCGCTCATGACGCCATGGGCGTATGTATGGATGGGGCCGGCGTGGTTCCTTTGGTGCCGGTGGGCGGGGAGAAGACAGGAATCGGGGATCAGGGATTAGCGCGTGGCGTCCGAGCCCGCAGGCGAAATCCTGAGCGCAGCGAAGAACGCGCGTGGTGGTGAGCCCGCTGGGACTCGAACCCAGGACCCACGCCTTAAAAGGGCGTTGCTCTACCAACTGAGCTACGAGCTCACAACTGATTCCAGGGTAACACAGCAAAACCAGGCTTTTCCCCATGCAGCACGTCACGCGCGCGCTGTCCACCGTCGTAACGTTCGCTGCAGTTACTGAAGGGGAATATCCCCTGCGGCGTGGAACGGTTTACCTTAATAGGACTTCTTCTTCATCGAGCCAGGATGCTGCAGGGGTTAGGGGCCGGAAGCGCCTCGACCCGCAGATAACAATTTGGGCAACAGGCAGAGCGGCTGGAGACCATCGGGGAACGCACGGCAGCATCCGCTTTGCCGTCAATGCACTGTGATACAGTCCAGGGCTGACAGTCATTTAGGTTGGAACCGCATTCAGGAACGCGACGCAGGACGCCCGCCTGCAAGGGACACACGCGATGAAGCCTGATCAGGATGACATGAGCACGAAGAACAGGGAAAACGAGCAGGCGGACGATGTTGCGACCTTGTACTCCTGGGCGAATCTGCACGGAGCGAAGTATCGCGATTTCAGCGCGGCGCGGCAGGAGATGCGCGCGCAAATGCGGCAGCGCGCGGTCGCGGAACAGGCCCAGCAGGCCCGGGAAGAGGCCCAGAAGCAGTCCGGCCTCGAAGGCAATCCGCTGTGGGAAGATTTGCTGCCGGAGGGCGGCCGTGCGACCGGAACGCTCAGCGGGCGGACCGATCCGCTTCCCCGGGGCGGCATGGAGCAGAAGCGCCCCGAAAACGGAGGCTTTCCCCGGTCGGCGGAACGCGTGCCGGAGCGTCCCCCGGAGCGCGTGCCGGAACGGCCCGCGGATTGGGTGGAGGAGTGGGCGGCGTCGGGGATGCCCCAGGCCGCTGAGACCCCTCGCCGCGGACTGCCGCTGCGCGAGGAGCTTCCGGCCGAGCCGCCGCGCGGAGGCAATGGGCGGCTGGCGGAAGAGGACATTGGGCCGCCCGTGCGGCCGGCCTGGCTCGGGGAGCAGCAGACGTACCCCCAGGTGCCAGGGAGCGATTCGCTGCAGCAGTCGCGGGAGCGGGTAGCATCCCGCTGGTTTGCGCTGCGGGGGATTTTCGGGCGCACCCCGGAAGAGTCTCCGGCGCAGCCCATGGAAGGCCAGGCGCCGGTGCTGGTGCTGTTCTCGCTGGCCGGCGGGGTGGGGAAAACAAGTCTCGGCGCTGCGATCGGACGAGCGCTCGCGGCCCGCGGCGAGCGCGTGCTGCTGGCGGATACCTGCTCCTTCGGGCTGCTGCCCTTCTATTTTGGCGCGCGCGACATCAAGCCCGGGGTGGTGCGGACCTTCAGCGGCGGCGCCAGCGATCCGCCGATTAAGGTCATGACCCTCGAAGCCGAGCGCGAGAGCGGCGAAGGCGATTGGCTGCGGCGCGAGATTCTGCGCGGTGCGCCCGACGCGAGCCGGGTGGTCATCGACATCGCCACCGGATCCGCCGCGATGCTCCGCCAGGCGCTGCGGCTGGGGCCCACCGTGCTGGTGCCGGTGGTGCCGGATATGGCGTCGGTCGTCACGCTGCAGTCGCTCGAGGCGTTTTTCCGCAACCAGGAAGGCTTGTCCGGCAAACCGCTGCAGGCGTGGTACCTGCTCAATCAGTTCGATCCGTCCATGCCCCTGCAACTGGATGTGCGCGAAGTTCTCCGCCAGCAACTCGGCGAGCGGCTCCTGCCGTTCGCCATCCACCGCAGCGCGGCGGTGAGCGAAGCGCTCGCCGAGGGAATGACGGTGATCGATTACGCACCCAATTCGCCGGCCGCCGAAGACATCATGAATCTGGCCACGTGGATTCGGAATACCTCGGTGGCGGTGGCGGCGGGTCATCGCGGAGTCAGGTGGAGTGAACGATGACCCAGGCCGATCTGTGGGAGGGTTTTGAGACCGGGCGCGGGCCGTTTTTCAAGCTGCTCCGGTTTGTTCTGATCTGCTTCGGGGTTCTGGCCCTGATCTTCTTCGGCTCGCTGACGCTGTCGTGGCCGCAGCAGGCGGTGCTCGGCCTGCTGATCCTGCTGCTGTGCATCTGGCTCAGCCGCGCGTCGGATTCCTACCTGATCACCCTCACCCTGATGATGATGTCCATGTTCGCCACCTTCCGCTATGCGGTATGGCGCGTGGGCACCGTGGCCGCGTTCTTCCGCGATCCGGGAACCAAGTGGGGCCCGGTGGACGCGTTCTTCATCCTCCTGCTGCTCGGCGCGGAAGCCTACGCCTTCTCC